>CAZMUW010000211.1:0-3305 GCA_964569645.1 uncultured Desulfobacteraceae bacterium
GATCCATGTAATTGACCAAGCGAAATGCATAAAATGCGGAACTTGCTTTGAAGCTTGCCCCCCTCGCTTTGGTGCGGTGAAGAAGATTTCTGGCGAGCCTGTTCCGCCTCCTATTCCTGAAGAAGAGAGAACTATAGTCAGAAAGAGTAAAAAAAAATGAGAGAAATCCTTTTACCGATTGACTGAAAAGAAGTTAGTTGAAGCAAGGGAAGGGATGACTATTTTGGAGGCAGCATAAAATGTAGGGATATTCATTCCGACACTTTGTCACCACGAGAAACTAGAACCTCATGGGGTTGCATGAGGTGGTCCCTAAAAATTGGACAATGTGCTAAGCTCTGAGTAAGCCCTAAGATGTTGAGCTTAAACATGGTACAAGATATGAAGATGCAAATGTGACCAACAACCATCCTATCCTGACAGGAAAAATCGTTTTAGCCCATCTTAAAGAAACTATGGACTATTACAAAAGAATCGATATTGCTGAAATAGAAGGTGACTTGCTGAAAGCAGTATTATCTAAGAATTTAGAAAAAATCGAATCCAAATATAAAAAGCTCATCGAGGCTCAAAAAGTATTAAATCAAGCAGTCGCAGATCAATTGAAGTAAAGCATCTAACCACGCCATGAAGTTGGACGGGCTATTACCTCGCGGCTGTGCAAGGTAATGCCTGTAACTTCTTTAGGGGCTCTGGCAATGTTTTTTACAGGTTAGCCGCCCGCCACTTATGGCGATGTTATGTGGGAATGTGAAACACTTTCTTTTCAATCGATTTATACACATCGAAATATGTGAAAGTGACAATTCAGTCAGGATGAGGAATTTCGATTAGAATGAGAACAAGAATAAGAGCAGTAATTTTGGATTTTGATGGTCTACTAATTAGTTCAAAAGTTGCAGAATATGAATCATGGAGAAGAGTTTTTAAAGCATTCAATTGTCACTTAACTATCAGAAAATGGATAAACATTATCGATAATCCCATGGGGGAATTTGATCCAGCCTCCATTTTAGTTAAGGAGTGCAAGTACGGAGACAAAGTAGATGTCCATAATGTCCGAAGCATAAAAACACATTTGTATGAAGCCTTACGAACGGAGTTAAGGCCTTTGCCAGGAGTCCTCAATCTCGTTAAGGAATGTTCGAATATGGGATTTCTAATCGGATTGGCATCCAACGGGACTCACAGTCAGGTTGAAGGGCACTTAACCAGGCTGAAGCTTGTAAGCTTTTTTGAAGTCATCAAATGCAGAGATGATGTTGAGAATAAAAAACCGGCTCCAGATTTATATTTAGCGACTTTAAAAGATTTAAACATTGCACCTCGTGAGGCAATCGTTTTTGAGGATTCACCGACAGGCATAGCAGCCGCCAAAGCAGCAGGCTTATTTTGTATAGGTGTTCCAAACAAAATTACAAAATACCTTAACCTAAAAGAAGCTGACAACATCTGTAAATCTCTGAAGTATTTTTTATTACGTGATTTTCTTGCAGAAGAACTTTCTTAGAGATTGGTTCATCGGCGATGAAGAATATACATAGGATGCTGTTTCAATATTTGATTTATAAATCCAATACATAACAAAGCATTCGAGACGGAAAAAACCGCGTCCGCTGAATAGCGGTTATACAGGCCTAAGAGTCTAGAAATTATTGGAGAATTTACACTTTAATGTTGAACTATTTAATATTTGGAATAACTTATGCTTTTGCAGCAGCCGTTCAACCAGGTCCCCTTCAGACCTACATCATTTCCCAAACTCTTAAAAAGGGATGGCGCTCCACTTTACCCGCAGCATTGGCTCCTGTTATTAGTGATGGACCAATTCTTCTCTTAATCTTATTCTTACTTAGCACTGTTCCCGATAATTTTGTCATTTTGTTAAGAATTGGAGGTGGATTATTTCTTCTTTATCTCGGATTTAAGGCATTTAAATCATGGCAGGAATATGATGCAGACAATACTATTTCGAAAGAATCAGGTAAACAAACACTATTTAGTGCTGTATTAGTGAATCTTTTAAATCCCGCTCCCTATTTGGGGTGGAGCCTGATTATGGGACCTCTATTTCTTGAGGGTTGGAGAATTGCACCAGTCAATGGAATTGCATTAATTATTGGTTTTTATCTGACTATGACAATTACTTTGACTGGTACCATTATTCTTTTTACGTTTGCGAGAAAATTTGGACCAAAGGTCAGTAAACTTCTACTTGGATTATCATCAATTGTTTTATTCGCGTTTGGCATTTATCAATTGTGGTTAGGAACTATTTATTATGCTAAAGGTTAAGAATGGCCCGCATAACAAGCGGCTCAACACTGACCGAAAACCGCGGGGGATTAATTTCGATTTTTCTTTTTAGTTTGTAGGCCGCGTTTTTCGGCAGGTTAGCCGCAGGCCGTTATACGCTAGTTATCTGTTGAAGAATATATTACTTATTATATGATTATAAATTATACACGGGAGGTTTAGCCATGGCAGAAGCGAAAGAGCAATACCCTGTCAGTTTGAGTATTGATTACTCTGAACGAGCTGACAAGCTTACTACTTTTTTCCGGATTTTTACTGTGATCCCTATTTTGATCATCTTTGCTTTACTTATCGGTGGTCATAATGAAACAAACTCTGTACAAGGCTGTAAATCTATTTGTTACGGCGGTGGGTTTGTATTTGCCCCGACGCTATTAATGATTCTTTTCCGGAAAAAGTATCCTAAGTGGTGGTTTGACTGGAATGTTTCTCTAACCAAGTTTAGTACGAGGGTTTTTTCCTATTTATTGCTGCTCAGACATGAATACCCTTCAACAGATGAAGAACAAGCGGTTCACATTGAAATACCTTACCCTGATGCAAAAGTAGAGCTTCACCGTGGAATGCCCCTTGTGAAGTGGTTTTTGGCCATTCCGCACTTGATTATTCTCTGTTTTCTTTATATCGCTGTAGCGATTTGCACAATCATTTCTTGGTTTGCCATACTGTTTACTGGAAATTATCCAAGAGGTTTGTTTGATTTCGTAGTTGGTGTCATAAGATGGTCACTCAGAGTAAGCGTATATGTTTTCCTATTGACTACCGACCGGTATCCACCATTTAAATTGAGCGAGTAACTATTAGGTTGAGTTCAGTATAGTCTCTGTAGTAAAAAAGGAAACTTTGTTAGCGTATAACCCGCGTATCAACCTGACGCTCAGAGCTTGGGATTTTTGGTAAGTTAAGTGCCAAATTAAAGTTTATGTGGGGAAACGGGGACGGGGCTAAATAAATAAATTGACAATAGCACATTTGAGCTGATAGCAATG
>CAZMUW010000212.1:0-3300 GCA_964569645.1 uncultured Desulfobacteraceae bacterium
CAGCAATGCCACCTCGAGTGCCTCGTCAATCCCATCGACCGGCACGAAAGTCATCCCATTGCGCACGTCGTCAGGCAAGTCTTCCAGATCCCGCTCATTGCGCTTCGGCAAAATGACCGTGGTGAGCCCGGCACGGTGCGCAGCGAGCACCTTCATCTTAATACCGCCGACCGGCAACACACGGCCCCGTAACGTCACCTCACCGGTCATGCCTATTTCGCCGTGCACCGGCCGCCCGCTGAACAGGCTGGCAATGGCTATCACCATCGCCATGCCCGCCGACGGGCCGTCTTTGGGAATGGCACCAGCCGGCACGTGGAGGTGGGCGTCCGTCCGTCCAAACACGTCAGGGTCAACACCCAACTGCCTGGCCTTAGAACGCACATAGTTGTGGGCAATCTGCGCGCTCTCGCGCATCACATCACCCAGTTGACCGGTGATGGTGAGCTCACCCTTGCCCTTCATCCGGGTCGCCTCGACGAAGAGAATGTCACCGCCGACAGCCGTCACTGCAAGGCCCGTGGCAATACCAGGTATCTCGATGGACTCTGACGACTCGGACTCAAACTTCTCCTTCTTCAGATACTCACGCACTATCTCCGGGGTGATTTTGGCGTGCGTCAATTCCTGGGCCGCAATCCTCACCACACTCTTGCGGCAAATACTGCCGATCTGGCGCTCCAGGTTCCGAACACCCGCTTCCCGCGTGTAGTCATGTATCATTTTGCGGAGGGCTTCTTCGGTAAAGGTGATTTCCTCCTTGCGCAGGCCATTCGCCTTTACCTGGCGTGGCACCAGGAACCCCTGGGCAATGAGGGTTTTCTCGTACTCCGTGTAGCCATCCAGTTGGATGATCTCCATCCGGTCGCGCAGCGGCGGCGGAATCGTCTCCAGCTGGTTAGCAGTGGTAATAAATATTACGTCGCTCAGGTCAAAGTCCACATCCAGGTAGTGATCGCGGAAGGTATGGTTCTGCGCCGGATCGAGCACTTCCAGCAGGGCACTGCTCGGATCACCCCGCCAGTCACTGCCGATCTTGTCCACCTCGTCCAGCATGAAGACTGGATTGCGTGTACCTGCCCGCTTGATGGCCTGGATAATGCGGCCTGGCATGGCGCCGATGTAGGTACGGCGATGCCCGCGAATTTCCGCTTCGTCATGCATGCCACCCAGACTCATACGGCTGAACTTGCGCCCCAGCGCACGGGCAATACTCTGCCCCAGGCTGGTCTTGCCTACGCCAGGGGGACCCACGAAACAGAGAATGGCGCCCATGGCCTCGATGCCAGTCGCCTCACTCACGGTGCCCGGCTCAGTCTGTACGCCACGTTCCTTGATCAGCTTGCGCACCGCCAGGTATTCGATGAGCCGGTCCTTGACCTCCTGCAGGTCATAGTGGTCCTCATCCAGCACAACACGCGCATGGTTAATATCCAGCTGGTCTTCGCTCAGCACATTCCAGGGCACCTCCACCAGCCAGTCGAGATAGGTCTTGATCAGCGAATATTCAGCCGCCTGCGGGGTCATTCCGCCGAGTCGCGTCAATTCTCGCTGGGCCTCTTTTTTGGCCTCTTCAGGCAAATTAGCCTTTTCGACCTTTTCGGTATACTCGCCAACGGCAGACTGGCCTTCGTCTGTTTCACCCAGTTCCTTTTGAATTGCCTTGAGCTGCTGGCGCAGATAGTATTCTCGCTGCGCCTTATCCATCTCTTCATGCGCTTCGGTCTGGATTTTTTGGCCCAGAGACAGGACCTCTTTTTCGTGCGCCAGATGTGAGATCAAGGCACGCAGTTTGTCATTGACACTGTCCATCTCAAGAATCTTCTGGCCTTCTGCCACCTCCAGGCGCGCGTTGGCTGCTACCAGGTAAGCCAGGTAGCGCGGATCCTGCACCTGGTTCAGGAATTTGCCTGCCTCCTCTGGCAGACTCGGCGAGAGGGCAACAACTTCCTGTACCAGGTCACGCAAACTGCGTTGCAAGGCGTCGAGCTCAACTCCCGGCTCAACCACGTCGGGTGCAAGCGCAATGTGGGCACGCAGGTAAGACTCATCGCCCAGCCAGTGCTCAATCCGGAAGCGCTCCAGACCGTGAATCACCACTTGCAGGGTTTTGTCAGGTGCCTCCTTCACGTGGTAGACTTCTGCTACCGTGCCAATTTCGTAAATCTGGCCCGGCCCCGGCTCCTCAATGGAGGCATCTTTCATGGTGAGGAGGCCGATCAGGCGATTGCCTTCCACTGAATCTTCGATCAGTTTTACTGACCGCGGAACGCTAACCACCAACGGCAGTATCGAGAGAGGGTACGCAATGGTGTTACGCAAGGGTAAGATTGGCAGATCGCTTGGTATACTGGCCACACGCTCAGCATGGTTCTCTGGTTGCTTAGAATCGGTCATTTCTATTTGACTCCTTTTTTTGAGACTTCTTAATCACATCCTATCATGTGACTCATTAAGGGCCCAACGCTCGAGGCATCATCTGTGCAACCGCATTGGACAAACACTATAAAACAATTCAACCCAAACACCTCCGTCAGATACACCAAAGAGAGAGGCGGTTTGCATCACGTGCATGCCTGCTGGTCAGGCCCCATGGTTTAAAGTTAAATACTATTTCTGAAGAATCAATATCCGTTTGAAGAAATTTGTTTATTTACCACGGATCAGAGAGGTTTCAGTTGCGAAGCACTGTGGGCAGGAAGGGGCTGTGGAGGATTCTCGGAATACAGAGAAAATTATTCAAAACATCGGGGTCAGACCTACACTTTTGACAAAATAGTCATTAAGCTGCCTGGGTGATACGAAATGAAGGGCTTTCCCCCGACCGCAGAAAGCCACGGCTTTAGCCCCGATCTTTTGTGGTCGGGATTACGGTCGGGATGTCGTGCCACTAAGTCCCGCCGTTCGCGAAGCGAATCGGCGAAACTAAATGCTACCACGGGCTTGCCCGTGGGGCTCCACCGGCGTTAAGGATAATGATTGGTTTGCATTCCTCTCCCAGCAGCCATTCTTTACTTGCAAGCCGCACACAGTCAGGGATGGGGTCGGGCCAAGCTAACTATCTATAATTATTAAATAACAACCGTAAAAACGCTCTTATTTAGGCCCTATATCGAACTTTTTGGGGGCAAAAAGAGCATTATTCACAATAATCAATGGCAAGAGCGAAAAGACATTATATCCCGGGGCAGATATGGCATACCCCAGTTAAATAGACATTGATCTTTGGAAGGAAGTAGAAAAAAGACACCCATACCCTTAAACTATTGGCTACTATATTAACAAACCGGTAATGCTCCC
>CAZMUW010000213.1:0-3227 GCA_964569645.1 uncultured Desulfobacteraceae bacterium
TTGAGTAGTCGATTCGTTAAATGGTTAATTGGTTGAGTTGTTGATCAGCGCATAGCGCAAAGTGCATAGGACGTTGGGCTCATGGTTGAGAACGCTTGGGTAATGGGGCCACCACAATTTAGTTAAATGGTTAAATCGTTGAGTAGTTAAGTGGTTGATATTGATACTGGATACTTGAAATTCGATGCTATCGGGTATGGGGGGACGTTGTTACCTTCTGACCTTATTGCAGATACTCTAACAGTTCTTTCTTTATCCATCATCCCAAGCCCCATCGATTTTGAAATCCCTACCGGCGTATCCGAAGGAAGGAGCATCTCGATTTTCTTGTCAATCTTAAAACCGTCCTTTTCTATCTGCCTGTATGTCAGGCCAAATTCAGGGGAAAGGTGCATTCCTGTGGCTATTATCTGCAGCTCAAGGTCAGCATCTTCCTGGATATCCTTCATCAGCCAGTAGAGAAGGCCGTATTCGGCGCGGGTTCCTGTGACAATGAAAATCTTTCTCATTTATTTTTCTTTTTTATCGTGTGCTTAAACTTCAAAACGGCGAAGTTCAGTTCTATCGATGTTTCTGTGTCGGTTGTTTCCAGGTCGTCATCCAGGAGTTCAGCGATAATCTCTCCACTTTTCTGCATCAGGGCTTTTTGCTCGCGTTTATCCTTGACATTTGAAAGGGTCTTGATATTGCGAGACAGTTTTCGCATTTTGGAAAAGGTTTCAATTATCGCCAAGGTAGCCTGAACCGCTTGCGGGCTTTTGAGGATGGTAGCCAGCATGTGCAAGCCCTTTTCGGGGAAGGCTTTCGGATTAACCGTAGAGTGCTTCAGATTATTGAACTGGTGGAAATTTTCCACCAGTTCATATTTTTCCGCTTTTGACAGTTCAACAACATAAGCCGCCGGAAATTTATCAGGGTTATTGTTTACGGCTTTATTGATATCCCTCGTCTCTACCCCATATATTTGAGCGTGAAGGGGTCAAGTCTACTCTTGACTCATGTTGTTATCAAAGGTGTAATGGAACTTGTAATAGTGAAAACATAGGGGTCACATCTTGAATTGTGAATAACAATAAGATTCAAGGGGGTTTTGATCCATTTCCAATTCCAGGTCCAGGTTTTTTCAAGCAAAAAGGCAGTCAGGGCAATCAGGGTTACCATGTGGATGATGGTGATGGCCCAGCCCTGGATGGAGGCTCTCGCTAATGGCGTGAAAATCAATAACGCATAGATTGAGTAGCGGGGGATGGTTGAGAGAGCTTTTGTCATTTTTATCCGCAGATTACGCAGATTACACGAATTTTTCAAAAAACGTATTAGACAGGATTTACAGGATCTTTGGGATTCTATTTTTGTTTTCACGGTTTCCTGATGAAACCGTGAAAGACAATCCGTTACCGCGGAGAGGGCATCGGGAGTAAGTTCTGCTCGTATCTCGAACTTGTGTTGCCAGTGTCTTTGTCATTTTTATCCGCAGATTACCCCAGTGCGATCTTCCGGACCTACCCCGGTGAAATGGCTTCCAGATTTCACTGGGCAAGCGGGGCAGGCGCAGATTAGCGCAGATTAATAACGTTGATTTAAAAACATTATTATTAGACCCCTGAATAGGGGACGTTGTTGACTAGGTTGACTTACTCAGGTTCTGCTCTCGAGTACTCGGAAAGTTAGATACTCAGGCAGAATGGGGGGACTTAACTTATGACCTTACTTGACATAATCAAGTATTCCCTGATTATTGTCATATCGTTGAAAAAAATACAGGTTTCACCTTACTAATTGTATTTGAGTTCTTTGGGTGATTTTTTACTTCCATGCACTCAAATATTCCAGACGGTTTTGCATATCTTCCCTGGATAGAGAAAAGTATAATCTCATCAGTCTCCGAATTATTATCCCCACGGTTAACTGATCTGACAGGATTATCCCCGCATGGGTCATACCTTTCTCCATCCACTCATAATGAATCTTGGCAAAATGACGTTTGTTGAAGGAGACTAAAACTCTATCCTCTTTAGCAGCAAAATTGAGCTGGCCGATGTCATCTAAAGAGTAGTTGCCTGCTTCCTGGGTGGTCATCACATCAACCCCCCTTGTTCTTAGCCCTTCTGCAAGAGAAACTTGCACATGTTCATCCAGGTACAGTTTAATGCGAGCCATTTAATATTTCCCAGGAGGAAATTCTCTGGCGACTATCTCTTCCAGGTCTTTCTCCATTTCTTTATCTATCTCTTCTCGATGGTCAAAATAAAAGGCAAGTGCATCGAATACTTGTGCCAGATTAAGATGAGGCAAATCCCTTTTGATTTCCTCAGCGGTTAGCCCTAAACGGTAATAACCCGCAATATTAGCTACCGATGTGCGAGTCCCTTTAATAATGGGATTTCCTCCACAGATGCCTTTTCGCATGGTGATATGAGAGTGGTCGATCCTTCCTAACTTTAAAGCCTTTTCTTCCATATTTCTATCTCCCTTAAATTATTAGAGTATTGTAAAGAACTTTAGAGACATTGTTGACTATGTTGACTTCCATACAGGCGCATAGAGACACTAATGGGGGGCGTTGTTACCTTCTGACCTTATCCGCAGATTACGCAGATTACACGAATTTCAATTAATGTAAAGGGGGACGTTCGTGCAGAGATTGCATAACTTTTTCGCCTTACTTGTTGCCGGATGATATAGCAAAGAGCTCCAGCGGATAGCCTTCGCCCCAGAGAAATCATACTTAAAATGGGGGACGTTGTTTGGTAATTAGGTTATTGTAACTTTACTTTCAAATCTTCATGATATCGCATAGCGCAAAGTGCATCCACAGATTTCGCAGATTAACGCAGAGATCGGAGTGGAATGATCACTGCTGAGAAGCCGTGGGTAATGGGGCTACGGCCAGTGCAGCAAGGACTGTAAAGAGCATAGAGCATAGAGCATAGCGCATGGGGCAGAGGGCAAAGGGCTCAAGGCTGAAAGCGCAAACCTCTCAAAAGCGATTGCTAATAGCTCGTAGCGTATTGGTTAAATGGTTGAGTTGTTGAGTAGTCGATTCGTTAAATGGTTAATTGGTTGAGTTGTTGATCAGCGCATAGCGCAAAGTGCATAGGACGTTGGGCTCATGGTTGAGAACGCTTGGGTAATGGGGCCACCACAATTTAGTTAAATGGTTAAATCGTTGAGTAGTTAAGTGGTTGATATTGATACTGGATACTTGAAATTCGATGCTATCGCAT
>CAZMUW010000214.1:0-3226 GCA_964569645.1 uncultured Desulfobacteraceae bacterium
AAAGCATAACAACCCTATGTTCTATTACATCAGCCTATATATCTCCTTGGCAATCTTTGCTGTCGGTCTGAGCTATAAGGTATCCACCTGGTTCTCTTTTAAAACCAGTATAAAGGCCATACCCACATCAAAAAGGCTTTCATCGGCAATTAAAGGGATAATCCTGACCATATTCAGTGTAAAGATCCTGACCCTGATCAGGGTATTCCTTCTTGATATAATCCTACAGCGGAGGATACTCAGGGAGGATTTCTTTAGATGGTTAATCCACATCTTGGTCTATGGGGCATTTATGCTATTGCTTCTCATGCATGCCCTGGACAAATTCATCACCTCAGCCATATTCCCCAACTACTACCCCACCATCAATCCCTTTATGTTTTTACGGGACCTCTTCGGGGCATTGGTGATCATTGGTATCTTTATGGCAATTTACCGGAGATTTATCCTAAAGGCCCCAAGGCTCAAGACCAATCCCATGGATATCTATGTCATCATACTCTTAGCCATTATTATGATCTCAGGCATCCTCCTGGAAGGTATCAAGATAGGGTCTTACTCTATCTATAAAGACATGGTCACCGAGTATGCTGGTATCGAAGAAGAGGAGGAAGAGTTTAAGGCATTAACTGCCTTCTGGGTAAAGGAATTTGGCACGGTCTCCCCTGATATAAGGGCGCCCTTTGAAACCGAGCTTATTGAAGAGGGCAGGGAGATGCATGAGATGAGCTGTGCAGCGTGCCATTCTACGCCCCAATGGGCATTTACGGGTTACCCGGTGGCCAGGGCAGTTAAAGGGATTGCTTTAACCTTAGATAGGGCCCGAATACATACCCTGCTTTTGTACATACATTTCCTGGCCTGTTTCATTGGTCTTGCATATCTTCCGTTTTCTAAATTCTTTCATATAATTACCAGCCCATTGAGTCTCCTTTTAAATAGTGTAATGGATAAGAGGGCCTCAGCGCCTGCAAATATAGCAACCAGACAGGCCCTTGAACTGGATGCATGTATGCACTGCGGGCAATGCACCTATCGATGCTCAGTGGGGATAGTCTTTGAGGAGATAGGCAATAGAAACATCCTGCCCTCTGAAAAGCTCCAATCATTGAGACAGGTTGTCTCTGGAAAGGAGATGGGCGAAAAGGAACTCATCTCTATCTTGGATGGAACATATCTTTGCACCAATTGCCATAGGTGCACAGATGTCTGCCCGGCCGGTATAAACCTGGAGGATTTGTGGTTTAACCTAAGAGAGGATATGCTTCAAAAGCAATACCCTGAGTTTCTTGCCCTCTCTCCCTTGTCCTTTTACAGGGGTTTAATGAGGGAGACCATAGAACGAGGTGATTACAAGAGACCATTACTCCAGGCCAGGGAAGTTATTGCTGCCAGCTGCGATCTCATCAAAGATCAGGCCAAGGCAATAAGCCTTACTCCTACTGATAGAGAACTTCAGAAGGGATTACTTCTGTCAGATCAGGCAAGCACCTTCTCTGCCTGCTTTGGCTGTCAGACATGTACCAATGTATGCCCGGTAGTGGCCAACTATGAAAATCCAAAGGATGTCTTAGGGCTTCTGCCACATCAGATTATGCATGCAGCCGGACTGGGGATAAAGGACCTTGCCTTTGGATCAAATATGCTATGGGACTGTGTTACCTGTTATCAATGCCAGGAGCAATGCCCTCAGGGGGTAAAGGTTACTGAGGTGCTCTATGAGCTAAAGAACCTGGCGATAAGGAATGTAAAGTTTAAAGTGAGCTAAGGTAAATTAGTTGAGTCGTTGAGTGGTTAAGTCGTTTACTAGTCAACTACTCGACGATTTGACTACTCAACCAAATCTAAGAAGATTATTATGAAATTTGCACTATTCTTAGGTTGTACAACTCCTGCCAGACTACCACAGTATGAATCCTCTTCCAGGGCAGTATTAGGAAGACTGGGGGTGGAGGTGGTGGATATAAAGGAGTTTAACTGCTGCGGGTATCCCATAAGAAACCTTGATTTTAAGGCATCCATGCTCTCTTCAGTGAGGAATCTCGCCCTTGCCCAAAAGGAAGACCTGAACATGATCGTCCTTTGTAAGTGCTGCTTTGGGATGCTAAAAAAGGCGAATCATCTCATGAAGGAAGATCCCACTTTGAGAAAGGATGTTAACAATATCCTCCAAAAAGAAGGCCTGGAATTTAACAAAAGTACTGAAATCAAACACCTCCTCTCTGTGCTTTACCATGATGTGGGTGTTGAGAGAATCAAGGATAAGATCACCAGACCCTACAAGGAACTCAAGATTGCCACTCATTATGGATGCCATGCCCTAAGGCCCAGTGAGATAGTTCAATTTGATGATCCGGTTAACCCCACGCTTTTTGACAGCCTGGTTGAGGCAACCGATGCCCAAAGCATCTCCTGGCAGGCAAGGCTTGATTGTTGCGGTGCCCCTCTTTTTGGAGCAAACGATGATCTGTCCATGGATTTGGCAGGGAAAAAGCTTTTGAGTGCAAGACAATCAGGTGCTGATTACCTCTGTAATGCCTGCCCATACTGTCATATCCAGTTTGACACAGTTCAAAGGATGATTATTGGTAAACAGGGCACGAATCATCCTCTCCCCTCCATCCTCTATCCACAGCTTCTTGGACTGAGCCTTGGTATTGACGGTGAGACACTTGGGTTGGGGATGAATCAGATTGATATAATATCTGTAGAGAAGTTTTTGTCGCAGTAAAACTACGTGTTCACCGCAGAGCCGCGGAGGGCGCAGAGAGGAAACCTTTCTCTTGCCCAGCCTAAGCGGGACAAAAGAAAGGTTTCGCATCGTTTTGTGCAATTGGATTGATAATGGATATTAACAAGTTGGACGACTCAGCGTCCTCTGCGCCTTTGCGGTGAAATATCCCTTTGAGTTAATGATGTAGATGGCATTAGAGGGTTAAATGGCAAAAGATAAGATCGGGTCAGTTATGGTTGTGGGTGGCGGTATCGGTGGCATACAGGCTGCCCTTGACCTGGCAGATTCCGGCTTTTATGTATATCTGGTTGAAAAATTATCCAGCATTGGTGGCAGGATGTCACAGCTGGATAAGACATTCCCCACAAATGATTGCTCCATGTGCATCATGGGTCCAAAGCTTGTGGAATGCGGCAGGCATCTGAATATTGAGATACTGACCCTTTCCGAGATAGAGGGCATTACCGGTGAAGAGGGTAACTTCCAGGTCAG
>CAZMUW010000215.1:0-3224 GCA_964569645.1 uncultured Desulfobacteraceae bacterium
CGCCAAAAAAGCAATTGCCAAAAAGCCAACAAGGGTGTCCGCAAGTGAAACTGTCCTGGCCATTATCAAAAGCAGCAGGAAAGGCATTGATACCGCCACATTGAAAAAGAAGACAGGCTTTGAGGGTAGGAAAGTAGGGGATGTTATTTTCAGGCTCAGGAAGCAGGGTAAAATCAAAAGTGATCGAAAGGGTATTTATGTAAAAGCATAGTATTGAGGTACCTGGCCATTTTACCCCTAACTTGATAGTATAGGAAATCCCATTTTGGACGCAGATGAACGCAGATTTTTTGGATTAAGAATATAAAGATTATTAATATCTGCGTGTATCTGCGAAAATCTGCGTCCTATTTAACTCGATTGTTTTCAGCGGTCCAAATGAGCGGATGAATGCCCCGCACTCGCTTGAACGGAAGGTTCTCCCGAATTGAGGAAGCGGTGAGGCGTGCATCGACTACGCAGGATCCCGCCAGGACATCGATGCCCCAATCGAACAGGCAGGGCGCGAACGGAGTGCTAGGGCCAAGTATGATAGTGAAGGCATCTTTGGGGATAAGGTTGAGGATGTCCGCGCAGGTTCCGTTGAGAAGGGTGGTCGCCGTCAGGGCAACGACGTCGGCCCGCGGGATAAGATCGGCCCCTGCCTTCGCCGGGAGGTCCCCTGGCCGGGGCCGGATTTCGAGCACCCACAGATTGCGGAACTCCGGTCCCATTTTCTCCACAAACGAAAAATGGCCGATGAGCACGACGTTTTTCTTCTCACCATGTTTCCGGATGAGGTCTTGCGCCTTGAAAGGAAGCGTGCACTCGGGGACAGGCAGCAGGGAGTTGATCGCGGCCATAGCATAGGAGATGGCGTCCGGAAAGTTTTGTGGTGGAGCCACCAAAAACGAGGCGAGCTCATGTGCCGATTCGGGAACGTGCGCCTCATCCTGGATGTGTTCGCCGTGGCATCCCATCCTGGTGCAGAGGCCAGTGTGGGCGCTTGTGACCGCCAACAGATGGTTGCCTCGGACAATGTCTTTCACGGCTGTGTCAGGCAATCTGGTCGCTGTCATTACAATCTCTTCAAGAATCCGTTTTTGGTCACCTGTACTGGGATTGTAAATCGTTTCAGTCATGTTAGAACCCGTCTGTCGACCTCTCCTTTTCCCTGGCGCAGCCTAAGCAGTAGCTGCCTATCTCCTCCATATGAATGTATGCCTCTCCACAAATACTACAGATTGAAACACGCCTTTCCTTCTTCTCCGTGACAGGGGCCTTTATATAATCATAAGAATAAACGGAATCTCCGGATTGTTGTAATATCTGCACGACCTCTCTGTGCGGCACCTTCTCGGTGTTCATATACCATGCATGCAGTTTGTCAAACCTTTCAGTCTTTTTAGCATCCGGAATTATCCTGACACCGGTTGCATTTTCACCGGGGGATACGCGGCCGAAACCTGGCCCAAGGGAAAACTCACGTATCGGGTTTCACGTTTCATCAAGTTCAGGAATCTGAGTCGTATCCTGCTCATCGGGTTCTCTATAAACCTACAACGTTACTAAACGCATGTCAATTCTTTGGTACAAAATGAAGATAGCAACCTTCATCCCATGATAAATCTTAAATTCTTACATACTTGTTACACCATATGCCGCGATACCGAACCTTTTCTTTACTCAAAAAAAGGTAATAGTTCAGCCACAAAGTCACGAAGACACTAAGATTATTATATTATTAATGCCATTTTTAATAAACGGTATATGCTGCATCTACAGTTTTTCATCTATTGATTCTTCTCTTTTTGATAAAGTTTTATAATTCATATCCCTTCTTTGTGCCTTTGTGCCTTAGTGGCTGAACTGTTACAAAAAAAGATATTCTTGCCATGAAATTGACGTTGACAGCTTCTTTCAACCAGTATATACATGATTACAGTCTATTATCTCTCCATTGAAGGAAACGGCAAAGATTTCGGCTCAACTTTCCTATAACATACAATAAGAAAGGAGGAATATCATGAATTCAAAAGAAAAGGGATTGGAGTTCTATGACCTGAGTAATGAGTTTGGGGACAAGGTACCACTGTGGCCTTATTTCGAAGACGTGAAGATTGAGCGCATGCATTATCATGCCAAGTCAAGGGTGCTCTCTCAGAAGATCACTACGGTCATGCATTGCACCACGCATTCTGATGCCCCGGCGCATGTCATAGAGGGAACTCCCTATATTGACCAGGTTCCGTTGTCATCATATTTTGGTACGGCCGTTATTGTTTCCATTCCTAAGAAGAAGTGGGAGATCATTACACCAGATGATCTGGAAAATGCCGAGCCTAAGATTCAGAAAGGTGACATCGTTATAGTCAATACCGGTTGGCACAAATACTGGGGAGATAGCCAACAGTACTTTTGCTATTCCCCCGGATTCTATAAGGAGGCTGGTGACTGGTTCGTTGAAAAAGGCGTCAAAGGAGTAGGAAATGACACGCAGGCTTTAGATCACCCATTAGGCACAGCGATAGGGCCTCACGGCCCGGGGGGGCCTCTTCAGCCA
This sequence comes from uncultured Desulfobacteraceae bacterium, assembly GCA_964569645.1. Taxonomy (GTDB): domain Bacteria; phylum Desulfobacterota; class DSM-4660; order Desulfatiglandales; family B25-G16; genus JABXJZ01. Next base: position 2,543 of record CAZMUW010000215.1, read on the forward strand.
TGGATCTGTGAAGAATACAAAAAAGAGACAGGGCACGATGTGCTTGAGGATTTTCCACTGTGGGAGCCATGTCACAGGGCTATCCTCGCAAACGGTATCGTAGGATTCGAGAACGTGGGAGGAGAGATTGATGAGGTAACGGGCAAGCGTGTGACACTGGCTGCCTTTCCATGGCGCTGGGTTAAGGGAGATGGCTGTATTGTCAGAATCGTTGCCATCGTGGATACGACCGGTGAGCATCGTCTTTAATTATAAGGAGGATTAACATGAAAGTTACGAGATTTAGTGAGTGCAAAAGGTATAGCCCGCCGAAACATGATGTAACCATACATGCCATGCATCTCCAGCATAAAGATATGGGGTGTACTGCCCCTTATTGGGTTGGATGTTCATACTATCTGCCAGGATCACGTGCTGAGATGTCTGCGTCACCTCTTGATAAGGTTTATGTTATGCTGGATGGCGAGCTGACCATCGAGTTTGATGATGGTAAGATCGTGAAACTTGGCAAAATGGACTCTATTTTTATTGGGCCAAACGAAAATCGTGAGATTCGAAACGAAACAAATGCAGTCGCAACTATGCTGGTGGTGATGCCCCATCCGCCTGAAAGTTAGAGTCTGTGGGAGCTAACTATTACCCATAAGTCCTCTCTTCTTGGGGAGGCATAGAGGGGGGACTA
>CAZMUW010000216.1:0-3223 GCA_964569645.1 uncultured Desulfobacteraceae bacterium
TTATGATTCCCAGTAATACCTCCAATTTGATCGCGGGCTTCAGCTACGAGGCGATCAACTATCACCTGGGCGGTACCTTCCGGGGATCCTATGCCCCCCTCAATGACAACATCATCAACGGTCGCATACGAGGTGTGGCAGGGGTGGTTGGGTGAAACAACGCCCGAACCTCTCTGGATGAGGGGCATATTACAGTAGTCAAGGAATTGATCAAGCATGATGTCATTGTGCTCACCACCGGGTGCAATGCCATTGCCTGTGCTAAGGCCGGTCTTCTGACTCCGGAATCCGCAAAGGTCTATTGTGGGCCCGGATTGGCCGAAGTCTGCGAGACAGTAGGCATCCCGCCAGTGCTGCATATGGGCTCCTGCGTAGATAATAGCAGAATCCTGATGGCGGCCACCGAGATGGTCAAGGCAGGAGGTTTGGGAGACGACATCAGTGATCTGCCTGTAGCCGGTTCCGCACCTGAGTGGATGAGTGAAAAAGCCATCAGTATCGGACATTACTTCGTGACATCGGGTGTTTACACGGTCTTTGGTGTGACCCTGCCGGTAAGTGGATCGCCAATCTTTGAAAACCATTTGTACAAGGAACTGGAGGAGATCTACGGCGGCATGTGGGATATGGAGCCCGATATGATGAAACATGCCCATAAGATGATCGCCCATATTGATAAAAAGCGGAAGGCTCTTGGTATTGATAAGGCACGTGAGAGAGTGCTTTATGATATGGCCGCACGGCGGGATATGCAAGCGGCTTAATCTAATCCTTAACTTCCGAAAAACATACCTCTTAAGAAGGGAGGAAAATAGGTTATGTCAAAATTAGTAGCATTTGCAGCAATCCAGGGCGCTTACAACATTGTTTCCAAGGCGGAAGGGAAATATAAGAAAGCCCTGGAGACCTATGGCGGTAGTCGTAAACTCGAATTCCCCAATACCGCCTATTACTTACCTATTATATATTCCTTGACCGGTATCAAGGTTACCGATCTGGACTCGGCAAAAAAGCCCTTAGAATTCGCCCGTAAGCTTTTGCCGCCCCATATCAAGAAAGATGTCCATCTACCCTATCTGGGCCCTTTACTGGATGCAGGTATGGCAGCTCTGTTTGCTGAAGAGATTGTGGAGGCTATTCGCTACGTTGAAGATCCTGATTTCTATCAGCCCTCTGTAGAAGATCCAGACGTAGAAAATGGAAAGATCTGGCTGGGGGCGGCAGACGATGCCATCATGAGAAAACGGGGTGTTGAGTTTGTGGATGGGACTGCGCCTGGCTTTGCAGCGATTGTGGGTGCAGCCCCTGACTCCAAGACTGCCAAGCAGATCGCCGAGGAGTACCAACTGAAAACTATTTACGTGTTCATGGCTGCCAATCAAAATGGGACCACCTTCGCAGAGCAGCTTCTCGAGGAGAAGGTCCAGATAGGGTGGAACACTCGCCTTGTCCCGTTCGGGCCGGATATATCAGCGGCTGTCTTTGCCCTGGGCTTTGCGAACCGCGCCGGTATGTCTTTTGGCGGCATCGGGCCTGGTGATTACAAAAAGCAGCTTGCCTACCAGAAAAACCGTATATTTGCCTTTGTCAATGCCCTGGGTGATGTGAATGCGGAATGGGCAGCCAATGCCGCAGGTGCCATCAATTGGGGATTCCCAACACTCGCCGATACAGACATCCCGGAGGTCCTACCTACGGGCGTTTGTACCTATGAACACGTCGTGGCCAATGTGACACATGATGAAATAACCTCTAGATCCATCGAGGTTCGGGGCCTCAAGGTGACAATCGCCAAGGTGGATATCCCCCTGGCCTACGGCCCGGCCTTTGAGGGTGAGCGAATTCGTAAGGATGATCTCTTCCTTGAAATAGGTGGTGGTAAGTCCCAGTGCACTGAGCTCTGTAAGATGGCCGAGATGGATGAGATAGAAGACGGCAAGGTAGAGGTCATCGGGCCAGACATAAAAGATCTGAAGAAGGGTAATAACGTGCCACTCGGTATCTATGTACAGGTGGCCGGCCGCCAGATGCAGACGGACTTCGAGCCCATCTTGGAAAGGCAGATCCATCACCTGATCAACTATGCCCAGGGTATCATGCACATCGGGCAACGAGACATCGCCTGGATCAGGGTGGGCGATCAGGCCATAGACAAGGGCTTCACCTTCAGTGATATAGGTATGATCCTCCATGCCAAATTGCACCAGGACTTCGGAAGCATACTGGATAAGGTTCAGGTGACCCTATACACCAAAAAGGGAGATGTGGATAAATTGACCAAAAGGGCCAGGGGTGAGTATAATGCAAGAGACGATCGGGTAGAGAAGATGACCGATGAGGGTGTGGACATCTTTTATTCCTGTACCCTCTGCCAATCCTTTGCCCCGAACCATGTCTGCATGGTCAGTCCGGAAAGAACTGGCCTCTGTGGGGCTTACAACTGGATGGACTGCAAGGCCTCCTACGAGATCAACCCAACCGGTCCTAACCAGCCCGTGGAAAAGGGAGAGGTCCTCGATCCCGTATTGGGGCAGTTCAAGGGTGTCAATGAATTTCTGTATAAGGCATCCAGGCAGACCATAGACCACTATAATTTTTATAGTATTGTCCATGATCCTATGACCACCTGTGGATGCTGTGAGTGTATCGCTGCGGTACTGCCGGGATGTAACGGTGTGATGACCGTTCACCGGGATTATATCGGAGAAACCCCTTGCGGTATGAAATTTTCCACGCTGGCCGGTACGATGGGAGGCGGACAATCCTCTTCTGGCTTTGTGGGTCATTCCAAGTACAATATTATCCAGCGAAAGTTCATAACCGGTGACGGCGGCCTTCTTCGCATGGTGTGGATGCCCAAATCCTTGAAGGAAGAGATCAGGGAGCGGCTGTTAAAACGGGGAAAAGAACTCGGCGTGCCCGATCTGATCGACAGGATCGCAGATGAGACTGTAGGGATATCCGAAGAAGAGATCCTTCCTTTCCTCAAGGAAAAGGATCATCCTGCCCTGAAGATGGAGCCTATCGTAGATTAAAGGTGAATAGCGGACCCGAGCTTATGGAGTCACTTACAGATCCATAAACGAGCCAAGAATTTTTCATTAGGATTAGGAGCGAATCATGGGATTAACTGGAATTCAGATCTTTAAATTGTTACCCAAGACCAATTGCAAGGAATGCGGGGTACCCACATGCCTGGCCTTTGCCATGAATCTGGCCTCAG
>CAZMUW010000217.1:0-3221 GCA_964569645.1 uncultured Desulfobacteraceae bacterium
ATCACATGCTTTGGGCCAGTTTTTATTGGTTTAAAAATGGGATTTCCTATAATATTTAATTAAGAAAGGAAGCTAAAATGAACACCGATTTCTTATTCACGTCTGAGTCTGTAACAGAGGGACATCCGGACAAGATAGCTGATCAAATATCTGATGCCATCCTTGATGGGATTATAGCCCTCGACAAGGATGGAAGGGTAGCCTGCGAGACCCTGGTTACTACAGGTATGGCAGTTATTGCAGGGGAGATAACGACCAGTTGTTATGTGGAAATACCGGAGATTGTCAGACAGACAATAAAGGAGATAGGATACAACGATTCATCCATGGGCTTTGACTGGGAGACATGTGCAGTTGTTACAAGCATTGACAAACAGTCATCTGACATTGCACAGGGAGTCAATGGTACTGGTCTTTTCAAAGAAAAGGGAGCAGGTGATCAAGGACTAATGTTCGGATATGCCTGCACTGACACCCCTGTTTTCATGCCAATGCCCATTTATCTTGCCCACAATCTTACCCAGAGGCTTGCCCATGTCCGCAGATCTGGAAGGCTTCCATGGCTGAGACCAGATGGGAAATCTCAGGTAACAGTCAGGTATGTAGATCAAAAACCTACTACTGCTCATACAGTTGTTATAGCAGCCCAGCACTCCCCTGAGGTTGATTACGATACGCTGAGAGAGACAATTATTGAAGAGGTGATAAAGGCGGTTATCCCCCCTGAAATGATTGATAAAGAAACAGAGTTCTTTGTAAATACAACCGGTAGATTTGTTACTGGTGGGCCCCTGGGAGATTGCGGCATGACCGGTAGGAAGAATATCATGGATACCTACGGCGGATTTGGTTACCATGGTGGCGGAGCATTTTCTGGCAAGGATCCATCCAAGGTGGATAGAAGTGCCTCCTATATGTGTCGCTACATTGCCAAAAATATCGTTGCTGCGGGCTTGGCTGGAAGGTGTGAGATCCAGGTGGCTTACACCATTGGCAAGGCGCAACCGGTTAGTCTACTGGTTGATACATACGAAACCGGTGTTGTACCCAACACCGAGATGACAAAAATGGTGGAAAAGGAATTTGATATGAGGCCGACTCCGATAATTGAGCAGTTGGACCTTTTGCGGCCTATTTACAAGAAAACCGCATGCTATGGGCACTTCGGCCGGGAATTGGAGGAGTTCGCCTGGGAGAGGACAGATCTCGTTGAAAAACTGAAAAAGGCTATATAGTCTTTGGACAGGATATAAAAAATATAAAGAAATCCTGTCAATCCTGTCAAAAAGGCGCTGCTTCAGACGGCTAGTCTAAGAAATTGAGGAAAGATCAAATGGATTACGACATCAAAGATATAGGTCTTGCAGATAAAGGTCAACTCAGGATAGAGTGGGCAGGCAAAAGCATGCCTGTTTTGAATTCGATAAAAGAGAGGTTTTTTAAAGAGAAACCCCTATCGGGTCTGAGGATTTCTGCCTGTTTGCATATAACAACAGAGACTGCTGTTCTGGCAAGAACACTCAAGGCAGGCGGCGCATCTCTGACGCTGTGTGCCTCTAATCCCCTTTCAACCCAGGATGATGTTGCTGCCGCGCTGGTGGCCAAGGATGAAATCCCGATCTTTTCCATAAAAGGAGAAGACACCGACACTTACTACAGCCATATATTGTCAGCCCTGAGAAACACCCCAAACCTCACCATGGATGATGGCGCCGATCTGGTCAGCTCCCTTCACTTTATTGCCCTCAATAAATGGGATGATGTTTACCGGGCGATAAGGGAATGGGGCCTTTCTCTAAGTGAAGAGGAAAGAAACTCCCTCATTGCCGGTGTTATAGGGGGGACAGAGGAAACAACCACCGGTGTTATTCGCCTCAGGTCTATGGAAAAGGATGATGTGCTTCAATTTCCAGTTATCTCTGTCAACGATGCCGATACAAAACACCTTTTTGATAACAGGTATGGCACAGGGCAAAGCACTATTGATGGAATCCTTAGGGCAACGAACAGGCTCCTTGCAGGAAGCTGCTTTGTTGTTTCTGGCTATGGATGGTGTGGGCGGGGGGTGGCCGCCAGGGCAAAAGGGCATGGTGCCAGGGTAATTATCTGTGAAGTAGATCCATTGAAGGCCTTAGAGGCGGTCATGGACGGTTTTGAGGTTATGCCTATAGCTAAGGCCGCAAAGATAGGCGATTTTTTCTGTACCCTTACCGGCGATAAAGATGCGATCAGGAAAGAGCACTTCCTTGATATGAAGGATGGTGCCATTATCTCCAATTCAGGACATTTTAACGTGGAGCTTGATCTTTCCGGACTAACGAAGATATCTACATCTACGAGGGAAATGAGGGAATTTGTTGAGGAATATACCCTACAAAATGGAAACAGGGTCTATCTTTTAGGTGAAGGAAGATTGATAAACCTGGCTGCAGCAGAGGGACATCCCTCGAGTGTCATGGATATGAGTTTTGCAAACCAGGCCCTATCTATGGAGTATCTATCAAGGGAACATAAAAATCTTGACAAAAGGGTCTATCCTGTTCCCTTTGCTATTGACCAGGAGATTGCCAGATTAAAGCTTGCCTCGATGGGTGTTAAAATTGATAGTCTCACGCCTGAACAGGAGAAATATCTGTCCTCCTGGGAAATAGGGACCTGATCCATTAGACCATCACCTATAAATTTCAATTCTTTTGCACATCTAAATGCAAAAAATAGAGCCTCCCCTTTATTCTTGTCAGCATTTGCGAGATAGAATAGCCATAAAAGCAAAGAAATGATTAATTGCAAACAGATGGATCCTCAACAAGAAGAGATATCCAGGATAATCTTTGGGCCTTTATTGGTGATGGCACCGGTAGGGACAGGAAAGACGCTGGTCTTAACCCAGCGTGTAGTAAATGCTATCCAGAATGGGGTAAGTCCGGAAAACATTTTGTGTTTAACCTTCACCAACAGGGCAGCTTCAGAGATGCGGAATCGGATACGAACCTACTTGCCGGAAGAAGGGAAAAAACTGCGACTCATGACTTTTCATGGTTTTTGTGCCTTCTTATTGAGGGTTGAAGCCAAGGAAATTGGGATAGATACCGATTATGTAGTCTACGATGAAGAGGATAGTATTGAAGTGTTAGGGGAAATTTGTAAAGAAAGTGGCTTCCCTTTTGATTTAAAGGTCCTCAAAGAATTGTATTACCAGATTGAGCAGGAAAAATCCTCTA
>CAZMUW010000218.1:0-3205 GCA_964569645.1 uncultured Desulfobacteraceae bacterium
CATAAACATCAAGCCTCAAAAAATCCACCTAATTTCAATAAGTTGTAGAATTTCCTAGACGTTAATTTAAGGATACGTAGGGTAGAACAGGAATAGAACATGTCTTTTTCGGAGGTGTTGCAGAAAAGGTCCTCCGGCATAGTCCATTTTCTGTTCTTGTAATCCCCTGTAAGGGAAAGCTTGAACGATCCTAAGACAGGTGATGGAATCCCTCTTGGGGGTAAGCAGAGGGGGTGAGGAGATAGGTTTTGTTTTGATGGCCAATATAAGCTCACAGTCTATCTAATGTAAGAAATGAGTTTTTTTTCATCTATAAAGACAATAAAGAGTAAAAAAGACCATCTTATTGCAATAAATCCTTATGAGGAAAGGTATTTTACGTCATTAATCCATATGTATGATACCTATAACCCCCTTGGTTCTGTACAGGGTCTTCCCCCACTCGATAAAGACAAAAGACACCAATGGGTTCAGGATATTATTAGCCGGGGAATAAATCTCATGGCCTTATACAGAGATAGTGTAATCGGACACGCCAGCCTTTTTCCCATGCCAGCAAACTGGGCTGAATACTTTATCTTTATTCATCAGGATTTTCAGAGGCAGGGCATTGGTACCGCCATAACCCTTTATGTTATAGATTGGGCACGGCAGGAAAATCTGTCCACCATCTGGTTGACTGTAGACAGGGAAAACTATGTGGCAATTTCCCTTTGGCGAAGTGTTGGCTTTAAGCGTATTGGATCAACCGGTTCTGAGTGGGAGATGATCTTAACCTTAAAACAGGAATAATACACAAGTAAGGAGAATATGATATGAAAAAAGATGTATCATTAGAAGGAAGGGTTTTTCCCGTAACAGATAGGTGGAAAAAGAGGGCTTATGTTAATAGTATGGAACAATACAAAGAGATGTGGCAGCGCTCCATGGAGGATCCGGAAGGTTTTTGGGGTGACATAGCCAAAGAATATGTAACCTGGTTCAAAAAATGGGATAAGGTCTGTGAGTGGGATTGGGACAAATCCCCTGATCACAAATGGTTCATAAATGGAAGACTGAATGTCTCCTGCAATTGCCTTGACAGGCACCTTGAAAAAAGAGGTGACAAGACCGCGATTATTTTCGAGGGCAATGATCCCTCAGACAGCAAAATATTTACCTACAAACAGCTCCATGGAGAGGTATGTAAATTTGCGAATGTCTTAAAGGCAAAAGGGGTTAAAAAGGGTGATATGGTAACTATTTACTTGCCCATGATTCCGGAGCTTGCAATTACTATGTTGGCCTGCACTCGGATTGGCGCTATCCACAGCGTAGTCTTTGGCGGATTTTCTTCAGATTCTCTTCGTGATAGGATCCAAGACAGTGAAGCAAAAGTCCTTATATCCTGTGACGGTACCTTTAGGGGTGCAAAAACCGTCCCCACCAAGAACAGTGCCGATGAAGCACTGAAAGAATGCCCAAGTGTTGAGACAAATATTGTCGTTAAAAGGGCCAATGTTGAAGTAAAATGGAACGATACTATAGATACCTGGTATCACGAGGAAATGGCAAAGGTAGATGCTAACTGCCCGCCCGAGGAGATGGATGCAGAAGATCCTCTCTTCATTCTTTACACCTCGGGCTCAACCGGAAAGCCAAAGGGGGTATTGCATACCACCGGCGGGTATCTTGTATTTGTAGCTGTAACCCATAAGCTCATTTTCGACTACCGTGAAGAAGATGTTTTTTGGTGCACTGCCGATATTGGCTGGGTTACAGGGCATTCGTACATAGTCTACGGACCACTATGTAATGGTGCCACTACTATTATCTTTGAAGGGATTCCCACATATCCGGATCCTGGAAGATTTTGGGATGTGGTTGAAAAACATAAGGTGAACCTCTTTTACACAGCCCCCACTGCTATACGGGCTATTGCAAAAGAAGGCGATGAATATGTAAAGAAACAAGATATTAGTACTTTGCAGCTTCTGGGAACTGTTGGCGAACCCATTAATCCAGAGGCATGGCTGTGGTATTACAACATGGTTGGTAAAGGTCGATGCCCTATAGTGGATACCTGGTGGCAGACCGAGACCGGGGGGATACTCATAACACCCCTTCCCGGTGCTATACCCATTAAGCCCGGTTCAGCGACTTTACCGTTCTTTGGGGTAGAGCCGTGCATCGTGGATGATGACGGCAACGAACTTGAGGGGCCGTGTTCAGGGGCTCTCTGTATTAAACGACCATGGCCGGGATTAATGAGAAGAGTGTATGGTGACCCGAAACGATTTAAAGAGACCTATTTTGTGCAATTTCCAGGGAAATACGCCGCTGGAGATGGTGCACGCAGAGATGAAGATGGTTACTACTGGATTACAGGTAGAATAGATGATGTTATCAATGTGTCGGGCCACAGGATGGGCACCGCAGAAGTTGAAAGTGCCCTTGTTTCCCATCCCAAGGTCGCCGAGGCCGCCGTGGTAGGTTACCCGCATGAAATAAAAGGGACATCCATCTATGCCTTTGTTACCTTAAATAGTGGTGTAGAGAAAACCGATGAGCTAAAGAAGGAACTGGTTCAACATGTGAGGACAGAGATTGGGCCTATTGCAACACCGGAAAAGCTTCAGTGGGCGGACGGCTTGCCTAAGACAAGAAGCGGAAAGATCATGCGCCGGATCTTAAAGAGGATTGCCTCTGGAGAGATAGACAAAATCGGTGATACCACTACCTTAGCCGATCCAAGTGTAGTTGAGAACTTAGTGGCCGAGAGGCTCAAGTAATATGACTGCTCCTGAGATCTTGAACAGTATAATCGAGTCTGCAACCCATACTGCTATTATAGTCACGGATTTTAGTGGCAAAATTATTATGTTCAATAAGGGGGCAGCCAATCTGTTTGGATATACCCCGGAAGAGGCAAAAGATAGGCATCTGCCAGAACTCACTTTTTCAAAAGAAGACCGGAATAGCCATTTTTTTGAACATATTGTTGAGAGGGTGAGGATAGAGGGTTGGGCGGAAGAGAGATTATCTCGCCGCCACAAGAGCGGTCGCGTCTTCCCGGCAATCTCTACCATTACCTGCCTGAAAGACTCCACAGGTCAATCTAATGGCATTCTGGAGATTACCCTGGATGTGCCCAGTCTATCTAAGTTGGAGAAGGAGCTCAAAAGCTCTAAGAGTTTTCTGGAAAACATCCTGGCAAGCTCTATTG
>CAZMUW010000219.1:0-3203 GCA_964569645.1 uncultured Desulfobacteraceae bacterium
TCACCTCCTTTTTTTATGATACTCCCCTACGCAATATCCATCACCTCCTTTCTTCATGATTTTAGAACAATATGCCTATTATAAAGAAATGTAAACAATATTTTAGATTCCAACATATCTTTACCTACTAAGTCTAATGAGAGTTGTCAATAAATGCTAATTAAATCAAGTATTAATTCTAATAAAATATGGTGATAGTTGCCCAGAGCAATACCTGCTAACTATCTCAGTCCCCTCTTTTTGGTCAGTCGACGCCGATGCCGAAACTCATCCTTCAGTTGCTTTATCACCGGCCGCCTGATATCCTTCCCTCGCATCGAAAGCCCTTTCTTTGGGTTTCTTGTTGCCATAAAATGTCATCGTTTTCTTAAACAGATTTCATAAGGGTGTAAGCTATGTCTTCGAACCTATCAACAACTTCCGCAAGATGGTGGCAACCTCGATATACTGTCTTGGTCCTTATATGGCTGGTTTATGGTTGTTTTTATCTGAACAGGCTTAACTTTGCACCGGTAATTCCGCTCATTATAGAGGATTTGAAGATCTCGCATGCCCAGGTCGGTCTCATAAGTACCTTCTTTTTCGCCTTCTATGCGGCAGCCCAATTTCCAGCAGGCTACTTAAGCGATATTCTGGGGCCCAGGAAGATCATAACCCTCGGAGGCATTATTTCCGCTTTAGCTAACCTTTTCTTTAGCGCTGGGTACAGCCTCTTTTATCTAATAGGCTTTCAGAGCCTCAATGGCCTTGGACAGGGGGGAGGCTGGGGGCCCAGTGTCAAACTCCTGAACAACTGGTTTCCAGAGTCAGAAAGAGGCCGGGTCTTAGGGATATATGCCACCTGTGCATGCATTTTTACCATCATAGCCTATGCATTAGCAGGATATTTAGGCAAAACCTTTGGCTGGAGGGCAGCCTTTTGGACTGTACCTATAATACTGTTATCCACATTGTTTGTTTACTGGGTGATTGTTGCCGACCACCCTGATGGAAATAGTGTACAGAGTTTTCAATACAGGCCCCCGGAACCGGCTGAAAAATCCTCTGGAAACAGGAACAGGTTTATTGTCATTTTGTCTAATAGGGATATGAGAATGGCCTGCCTCGGATTTTCCTGCCTAATGTATATCAGATACGGTATCCTGATATGGTTACCTGCGTACCTGTATGAGACGTATGGCTTAAGTGTGGTTACAGCAAGCCTTTTAGCCGGTGTATATCCCATGGCAGGACTCGCGGCAAGTCCTGTGGGAGGGTATCTCTCGGACGTGACTTTCGGTGGCAGAAGAAAACCGCTGCTCCTGATCGGATTGTCTTTCATTTTATTGTCAACTATCTTTTTGGCCAGTGCCGACCGTTTAGAATGGGCCATGATTCTGATTGCCGGTGTGGGGTTTTTCGAACAACTTATCGCCCCATTATTCTTCGCTTTGGAGTTAGACTTGCTTCCTCGGGAACTGGCAGGGACCGGAGCCGGCTTCCTTGAAGCCGGGGGACATCTGGGCAGCATGTGCGCCATGTTTTTTTCCGGCCTGTTGGTGGATGTGTTCGGTTCATACAACCCCGTTTTCCTGGTTTTAGGCATTGTGGCTGCCATAGGGGTTGCTATCATTCTGTTTATTCGTGAAAGGAAAACCTGTTAGATGCTTTGGAAACGGAAAACAACAAGTGCTGGGATCCGGCAACCAGTTTTACAACACGCTGTCCACGGTGACAAACTCAAGGCCGAAGGCGTCAGCCACACCCTTATAGGTCACCTTGCCTTCTGCCATGTTCACGCCGCATTTGATCCCGGCATTTTCCCGAGAGGCCTGTTTCCAGCCTTTGCTGGCGATTTCAACGGCATAGGGAAGCGTGGCGTTAGTGAGGGCTACGGTGGAGGTCATGGGAACCGCACCCGGCATGTTGGCCACACAGTAATGCACCACGTCGTCCACAGTATAGATTGGGTCGGAATGGGTAGTAGGTTTCGAAGTTTCAAAACAACCGCCCTGATCGATGGCAACATCCACGAGCACTGCACCCTTTTTCATGGTTTTTAACATATCTCGGGTGAGGAGCTTGGGAGCTCTGGCACCGGGCACGAGCACGGCACCTATCACCACATCGGCTTCTCTTACCAGTTCCCGTATGGTGGCAGGCGTTGACATTATTGGAAAGCAGTTCTTGGGCATTACTTCGGAGAGGTGACGCAGGCGCTCCAGGCTCATATCCAGGATATAGACCTTGGCACCCAGCCCGCAGGCCATCAGAGCCGCATGGGTCCCGACTGTCCCGCCGCCTATGATAAGCACAGTAGCCGGTGGAACGCCTGGTACCCCGCCGATCAAAATGCCGCGCCCCCCTTGCTGTCTTTCCAGATATTTCGCCCCCTCATGAACAGCCATACGCCCGGCTACCTCGCTCATCGGTGTGAGCAATGGCAGGGAACGGTTGGGGCCTTCGATAGTTTCGTAGGCCATGGCGACGGCCTTTGTCTTCAGGATTGCCCTGGTCAGTTCCTCTGAGGCGGCAAAGTGGAAATAGGTGAAAATAAGCTGTCCTTTTCGGATGAGATCGTATTCCAAAGGTTGGGGTTCTTTGACATGCATTACCATATCGGAGCGTTCAAAGATCTCTGCCACAGAATCTACAATCTCGGCACCGGCTTCGGCATAGGAAGCATCGCTGAAGCCACTGCCTTCACCGGCAGATTTCTCAACAAGAACACTGTGGCCACTTCCTTTCATCACCTCGACACCAGAGGGGGTCATGGAAACTCGATCTTCTTCGGCCTTGATTTCTTTCAAGATCCCTACAATCATTCAATCCTCCGTAAAGAAAGATTCACTACAGATATAAGGAATTTCTACCTATTACAGACTTCGTTAAGTAGAAAATAGTTGAGTAGTTGAGTGGTAAAGAAATGACAATAATATCAACATGTTAGCTGAGATCAAAAGTCAAATGTCCAATTTTCCCGCTTATGCTCAATATCTTAGTAATAAACGTCTCGGAAATTCTACAACTTATTGAATTTAATGGAATTTATCGAGGCCTGAGATTTTGCCTCGTACATGGAATAAAAATAAGCAGAGCGCATAGAGCATAGCGCATGGCGTAAGAATTCTTTACTCTCTGCCCTCTGCCCTTTGCACTATGCCGCTTAGAACCCATTATTCCATCATTCCACTATTCCAACATTCCAATTGCGGAGCGAAGCG
>CAZMUW010000220.1:0-3199 GCA_964569645.1 uncultured Desulfobacteraceae bacterium
CATTTGAGTGTTTACACAGCTCCGCCCCTTGGGTTACATAGATATGACCAAGATAAGTATATGATTTTACAATGATTTTGCGGTTGACTTATGGTAACTTCAAAGCGCATGGGCAGAGGGCAAAGCGAAAAGAGATCATAGTCGAATGGTTGAATCGTTAAGCGGTTAAATCGATAAATACCGGAAGATCGTACTGGGGTAATCTGCGGACCTTCTTCTTTGCTCCCATAGCGGTAGCTTCACACAAAGATTCACCGGTACAGAGACTATTTCCGCATGACACGCCGTCTGCCCCTCGCATGCCACCCAATCGCCTACCTGGAATCCATTAATGTCAGGAGCCATATCAGTCACTTGGCCTACGCACGAATAACCTAAGGGTGAATGAGCATCTAGTTTCTTCATTACTGCCCTATATGTCTGAACAGGTCCCTGAGTCTTAAGCGTATTTATTACCTGTTCAACCTGTTGAGGCCTTTCTTTGGTCTTGCCGATATATCCTTTACGTGCTGCCTTAACAGTACTTCCTTCTGTCCCTGGGGAATAAGTGAATAATAATTTCTAACCAAGACATGACCTTCTCCCAGAGAAGGAATAGGTACTTCAAGCATTTACATTTCGCCTGATTTTAATTTTTGCGTGAGTTGCTTCACCTTTAGAATTTACGGAAATCTGTGTAATCTGCGGATCATATAGGCTTTTTTTCAATAAAAGTCCGAAACCAGATTTAAAGGGGGACGTTGGTACGTTTGTTACTTTAATAGCAGTATATCTGTCACTTTACGTTCGCACAACGTTAATGCTTTGTGACCTCAAATTCCTCCCATTTCCTTCAGGTATTCTTTCATACGCCTGATGAATTTCTCCGCATCCTCCACTATCTTTTCCGCTGTTTCCCTATCTATTTTGATTTTTGAACTATAATCACATTCTTCCCTCTTTTTTCTGATGTAATTGAACATTTTTCCGAACTCGATCCGAAAGATTCCTGTTTTTATAAAATTCTGAATAAATGCCGCTTCAACACCAGAGTGTTTACTTCTCTCTATCTGCTTGCTCAAAAGAACAGCATTTGTTGTGCTGAATATCGCATAGTATGCCCTGTTTACAGCAGCTCTATACCTATTCAGTTTCAATAGCTCCTTAGCTGTCTCCAAGTCCTCGTCAGCGCTCTCTACTCTGACATTGATAAGAATCCTGGTGGCTTCTTCCACAGACCAATACCTTCTCTTTTAATCATATTGTACAAGGGATCTTTATACTTTCTGTGCCAGTTGTACATGACCTTATCCATCACCAAGGAAGACATAACCACGTCGTTTCTCAACATAGGCTCATAGGAAGCCATACTGACCTCTTCACAGAATTTAGCATCCCCGTTCTCAACGATAACCAGGATATCCATATCTGATTCCTCATCATATTCACCCCTAGCTACAGAGCCAAAAAGTAAGACATCTACAATTTTGTCCCTAAAGTTGGTTCTCAAGATAGTTAAGTATTGAGATAACGCACTTATCTGATTTTTATTTAGAGCCTTTTTCATAGCTTTCTCGTACCTAATGGGGGACAATCCTATATTGGTCCTGTAAAGAAAAAAATGAATAAATTTTATCTGCTGTAATATCAGTAGGTTATGAGATATGGCTTATTTTGTATATATTTCTATTGCTCCCATTCATGTTATTCCGAGTAATGCTCCCCCTTTCAAAAACTGATGTTTTGCTATCGCCTTACCCAAAAAGTAAGCTATCAAAATCATGATAATCCATTGCCAATATTTTTCTACGAATTTCCTAACTATCCTGAACCTTAGAGCAATGTATCCAATGAGGATTATTAATCCCCACATTATTATCATCTCCATGGATTGTTACCCCTGTGCTTCATATTATGTTAATGGGAAACATTGCCACGATTCCAACATTTGCTATAAGTTCCTTAAAATTAGCGTATGACGTAGGGAGCAGAGCGCACAAGGCCCCGGTTAAATAAAAGTGCAAAGGCCCTAGTTGAATAGAAAAACAGAGGCATTCAACGGGGTAAACATTTAACAGGGCAGGCAGGATTGACCCCAGTTAAATAGCTTTCAGATTTAACGGGGCAAGCAGGATCTTTAGGATTTTGTTTTTTCTTTCTCAGTTTCTAGATGAAACTGAGAAAGGCAAACCGCCGCTGACGGAAGGGGATTAAATCTCTCGCAGGACAAATTGCTCCTCACAATTACTTGCTATCGTTTTACCTTATGAGATCTTTCACATTTTTGTATCCTGCATCCAGAAGGGTTTTTTCCTTCTTTCCCAGTTCAAGATCCGCCTCAATCATCATATCGATCAACTGATCAAAGGTGACCTTCGGCTTCCATCCAAGGTCCCTTTGGGCCTTTTTAGAATCCCCGAGTAGAACATCAACCTCCGTAGGTCTGAAATATTTCTGATCTATTGCCACGTATTCCTCATAATCAAGTCCCAGTTTTTTGAAGACCTTTTCCACAAACTCGTGGACGGAGTGATTCTCCCCTGTTGCAATTATGTAATCATCGGCTTTATCCTGCTGCAGGATCAACCACATGGCCTCCACATAATCTCCGGCGAAACCCCAATCCCTTTTGGATTCGAGATTCCCGAGATAGAGTTTATTCTGAAGCCCAAGTTTGATTCTCGTGGCCGCACGGGTAATCTTGCGTGTAACGAATGTCTCACCCCGGCGAGGGGATTCGTGATTGAAGAGAATGCCGTTGCTGGCGAAGAGATTGTACCCTTCACGGTAATTCCTCACCACCCAGTAAGCGTAAACCTTGGCTGCAGCATAGGGACTGCGAGGCTCAAAAGGAGTTTGCTCATTCTGGGGCGCTGGTGCACTGCCAAACATCTCGCTGGATGAGGCCTGGTAGAATTTGGTTTTCACCCCAGTCTTCCGAATCGCCTCCAGCAATCTCACCGTGCCGAGACCAGTGACATCCCCTGTATATTCAGGCATGTCAAAGCTTACCCGAACATGGCTCTGGGCCCCCAGATGATAGATCTCATCAGGTTGGATGTTATAGATCAGGTCTGCCATCTGGCCGGAGACCGAGAGGTCCCCATAGTGCAGGCGGAGTTTAATGCCGGGGATATGAGGATCCTGATATATATGATCAATACGATCCGTATTAAAGGTACTGGACCTGCGAATAAGGCCATGGACCTCATAGCCCTTT
>CAZMUW010000221.1:0-3194 GCA_964569645.1 uncultured Desulfobacteraceae bacterium
TTGCTCCCCACAGCTATGCTTTCTGTCCATTTGACATCACGAGCTTTGCTTCCTTGTTCAAGGGCTTCATCTACCCAAGCAGCGTGTGAAGAAATGAGGTCTTTCATTCCTTCCTTGCCAAGAAGAGCAACCAATTGTCCATGGTCAATGAGCGAGTATCTCTTTCGGGGTTTTTGTATTTCATTGTAACCACTGAACCGCCCCCATTCCGATGGGTGGCCTACTACCCCTGCACGGACCATATTCAAGTCTAAATAGGCCAAGCATTGGATCAAATGTTCATTGGATTCAACTGCAGTCGCATGGTAACGGTCTTCCCAAAATGCTCCTTTGCGACGTTTTCTTTGATTGAACTCCTGTCCCGTTCTGCCCGCAATCAGCTGAATTGTTCTTGGAATGCATTCCCTGGCGGCAATATCGTACAGCAGGAGATGAATATGATTCGATGTAACCATGTAATTCAAGATGCACGTGCCATAACGCTTCTTCGCCTCAAATAGCCACCATAACCAGCGACTTCTGTCCTTGGTAAATTTTAGGAGGAACTCTTTCTTATGGCAACGATGTGTGATATGCCAGACATAACCGGGGATAAAATGTCGATTGGCCCGCGGCATAAAGGGGGACGTCCTTAAATAATTCAATAACTTTCCTGGCTGCTAAGGGCAGAGGGCATAGAGCAGAGGGCATGGGGCAAAGCACCTTAATGGGGGACGTTGTTTGATATTTAGGTTATTTGTAACTTTACTTTGTCACCGTTTGACTCTTAGTAACCACCCCAATACCCCAATTGCGAGAAGGGGGTCAGCCACCAGACTATTTACAGCTTTAACTGTTTATATATCCACATGGCTAGATCTTCATAAAATGTAAAAAAGTCATCATAGTCAAAAGGGATCCTTAATTGAGGAACTATTTCAGGTTTTTCTTTTATAAGGGCGATCCCTTCTTCCAGTTGAAAGGCTACTGTAGGAGGGTCATCAAAAATTGCATCCTTTTTTTTGGCCATAGCATAAACTGTTTCAAACTTGATTTCGGGTAGCTTTTTGAATATGGCATAGAGATCCACATAATCCTTTGGCTCCGCTCGACTGACGCATGTACATAATTTGTTTGAAACGATGCTTTTTATTGTATCTATTCGAAGCTGATGACCGTTTTCAAAAACTTTAGATGGGCGTTTCTCATCTGCTGAAAGACGGTCGATAACCAAGTCAATCCTTGTTTCAAGGATAAGACATGACAAAAAATGGGGGCTTTCCTTAATAACAACGCTCTCCCCTGGCCAAAGGCCCTTTATCCAAAAACTGAGTTCAGAAAGGTTGACTTGCTGCAAAGAGAACAGATCGAGATCATTAGACCTTCGGTGATGAAGATAAAATACGGAAAGAGCGGTGCCTCCCGTCAAAAAAAAGTCTTTCTCAATTGTAGGTTCGGTGATAAGTTGGAGAAGAATCTCTCTCTGGCTTTCTGAAACGTAACAGCCTTTATTTTCCTTAGGACTGATCATATACTTCAACAATTCTCTTCCACTTCTTGAATGAATACAGGTCTAAGTTTAACCGGGGCAATTCTGTGGATATAATATCAAGGCGAAAAAATATAAGCGTGTCTACAACCCTGCCGTGCTGCAAAAAACGTTTCAATAGCCAACGCCGAACTCTCTGATTCCCCTGTTCCTGAAGAATTCGGCGAATTTCGTCCGGATCAGTAAATTCTGGATAGTCCCAGAAAACTGCTTTAAGGTAGTTCATCAAAACTCCACTGGCCTCGGGCGCTCTCCCCTCCTTATTCATATAATGGGGGACGTTGTTTGGTATTTAGGTTATTTTTAATAAGGAAAAAGGGGACGGAGGTATTTATTGCTGTTTTTTAACCGCCCATTCGGCCTCATTTCTAACCTCCTTTTAAAGAAGCCCGTTTTGTTTAGCGTCAATCATTCTCTGTGCCTATTTTTCTTTTTAGGGCTTTATTCGATAGGGCGGAACTAAAAGGCTAAGGCTTGGTATATAATCAAAGTGCCTGCTATTGACTGTAACGAGCTGGCCTCCGTACAAAAGTGCCATCGCCGCTATTAATCCATCACCTAGAAGTAATCCGTGAGAAAGGGTATAAACCTCAATAAGTTCCGTTGCCTTCTTTGAAGCACTTTCATTTATATAGAGCACTTCTGCAAAACTTGCAAGGAAAAATCGCTTGAATATATTTAACTCTCTTTTATCCCTACCTCCTCGATAAACCTCCATTAGAGAGATAGCTGTAGTATATCGGTCGGTTCTTGTAAAGCCGGTAGAGAAGGTTTTGGCATCTGCAATACCCAATAGATAGTCAATGAGGATATCAGTATCAAATATCAGTATCTTTGCCATTCTCTTTCACGTAACATCCTAACCCAACTTGTAGAGTCTTTGATGTCTTCTCTCCCTTGCCAAATACCGAAGGCCTCTTCTTCCGCCTTACTAGGAAACGTCAATTTCACTTCCACTTCAACCTCACTTTCTATTCCTAAATCCTTTTCTAAAACTATCTCCTTCCCTCTTAAAACACCCTTTGTCTTCATAATATATTCTCCCTTCTTTTTAATAATGGGGGATGTCGTTAACTTATAAACTTATTGAAGCGCTAAGCGCAGAGGGCACAGCGCAAAGCGTAATAGGAGGGTTTGTTTTAAAATAACTCTTTAGCATTTGAGTGTTAACACAGCTCCGCCCCTTGGGTTACATGGATATGACACAGATAAGTATATGATTTTACAATGATTTTGTTTACAATCAACGCCCTTAGAGCATGGCTCATAGAGCATAGTGCATAGCGCATAGGGCAAGGAGATTAGCAACATAAAAAGTAGCTTCCGCCGGATCCACCAATGAATCATGGAAAGGCCAATTTCATTAGATTATTCACATATTTTCGGAAGAAAATCAAGGTGTATTCTAGGGGGTACATAATAAGGGTAAGGAGGGGTCGGACCTCAGCAAATAACTGAAATAATTCCAAAACAGCTCAAAACCAGGCTGTTTTTGACCCTTAGAATGCCCTTTTTGGGGTCAAAAAGGGGCTTTTAAGAAAAATGACTCTTTTGCGACGGTAGGGTAGGGACGAACTTAGGGGCTTCGCCCCAACTGGAATAATGGAATACTGGAATAATGGCCCCAGTGAAATAGAAAGGAGTTTCACGGGGTAAAAATAATGGG
>CAZMUW010000222.1:0-3156 GCA_964569645.1 uncultured Desulfobacteraceae bacterium
ACAATTGTTGTCCCGGGTTTTTGTGCTTCAGCCACTTCTTTCAATCTTTCAGGCCTGGAAGAATAGGCCCGGAAAACCTCCGCATCAAGGAGATCAATATAAACAGCATTCTCCAACGTATTTTTCATCCATGTAGATTTTCCGGTGCCTCTCGGGCCGAACAGAAAAAAACTTTGACGCGGATCCTGGAGAAATCGAGTTTTAAATTCCATTTTTGCCCCTTTTTTGGAAACATCGCTTCCATAATTCTATAAAACATATGGAATGTCAAGGGGAAACAGGGTCATACCACGGCAAAGTCAAAGTAGGCGCTAACTTAATCAAATTTGATGGATTTGCCCTGCCAACCAGTTAAAAGCCGCAAGTCGAGCTCTTCGATCTATATCCGTCATATCATTTGTCAAGATCAAAGATTTGACCCTGGAGCATATTATTTTTCATAATCTCTTGATACCTTATTTTACCAGAATCGGCTTTCAGGGCGATTGTCAATAGATGGAGGGCTTGCCCGCCGTTATTCTGGAGGGCTGGCGTGCTGACCATCTCGTGACCGCATCATTCACAGGAAGGAAAATTCACGATTCAAGGTCTGGCCCCAATGTCAGCACACAAGAGTCAAGAGCAGGTCTGACCCCTTTACAAATATATTGTGTTTACAAGGGTTATTTGGGCAACAGCCTGTCGAGGTTTGACCCCAAATCCAGGATTCGCATCTTTTTCTTGACAGGGGCTTATTCATAATGGATTGTCAAGGGAAGGAATGGTACTCGGATTACGGCACACCCTGATGAAAACGATTCCTATTACTTTCATCATTCGCTCCGGCATGTCGAGCTTGGGATTAACATGACTCTTAGTAAAATCAAATGGTCCCTCTGTAGAATACTATTTTTCACGGTCTTTTCATTTTGCGTCTTAACGGGGGTTGGTATCTACATTGCGGCACCTGTTGTGACTCATTGTTATTTTGCTACGTTTCGATTCTGGAAATTTGTGGGATACTTCCCTTCCATGATGAGGTTTGCCTATCGCCATGTCTTTATGATAATTGGGGATCGGGACTACCGCCATTATATGTCCATGTCCCTGATGGAGAGGCCAATGACTGGGCCGGACCGTACTAAGGTTCGAATTTCAGATAGGTGGGAATGGGGGGAAGGGACCTGCGGGAGCTGCAACAAGTGCTGCACGAAATTACGATGCCCTCTATATGACCGCTTACGGAGCTGCTGTCTCTCATATAATACCCTCTACTGGAGATATTTCAACTGTGGTCGATACCCTGTCAATCAGGCTCAGCTGGATTACTACCAATGCCCAAAATAGGAAATCATCGTATAGTACGATTTTGCCCGACAGAATTGAGAAAGTATGTCAGCTATCGATAATAAGAGCGGCCCCGTCACTTAAAACACTGTCAGCAAGGACCAAAATCCGATCAAGCCCGCCCAATTGCCAATCAGGAAATGAGAGAGGCTGATACCCACAATAGTCCTGTGCCTTACGTACATGAGCCCCCACAGGGTGCTGAAGGAAATGCTTGTCAATCCGAGCACGATTGATTCATGGATATGAAACATGCCGAACAGAAAAGAGGTCAAAAGTACGGCCCATAACCAGTTGAATCGTCCGACCATTAATCGCTGAATTGTGCCTTGGAACACTCCCCTGGTGATGAATTCCTGCAGGGGCGCAATGAAGAGATAGGTAGCATAGGACAGGTCCACAGAATGCAAGGACATACGGGATCCTTCTTGGAATAGTGAGGTCTTCTCCAGGAGCACTGCTTTAGACAGGACAAAGCCGATCATGATGAGAAGGGAAACCAACGATGACTCGATGAGTGCCTATTTGCCCCGGTGAAGGTTCAAACCGAAATCGGAGAGGGGCAGTCTGCTCCTGAGAACAATGAAAATGGAAGCGAGGATGAAAATCCCTTCCAGGACATGGGATATGCGATCTGCAAGGGTTTTGATGCCTTCAGTCAGGTAGAAATGCTTTAATATCACCGTGAAGAAGGTATAGAAGCTGATCATGAGAACGATGCTGATAAAGATATAACCGAACTCCGCCCGTGTCTTGAGTTCCCTCTCAAGCTCACGTCTTTTCTTTTTCAATTCTTTAATCAGTTTCGAGTTTTCAAGGGCAATGGACACATAGTGGGATATGGATGTCAGCAGCTCGATGTCCCCTTCTTCGAAATCCCCTGATACCTTGTTGAGGGCCTGAAGTGTCCCGATGCACTCTCCATTTCGATTGATGAGCGGGATGGAGAGGATGTTTCTGGTATGGTAACCGAGTTTCCTGTCTGTCTCCGGGTAGAATCGAGCGTCATGATGCGGGTCGTTGATCACCAAGGGCGTCTTGTTTTGAAAGACCCAGCCTGCGACACCATGATCGGAAGGGATTTGGATGACATCTCCCCTGACTCCAGTGGCCGCGAGGGACCAAAGCCGCCTGGTTTCCTTGTCATGCAGGAATACCGTACTTCGTTCGGTCTCCATGACTCGGTTTGTTTGATCCATAATGACTTCAAAGAGAATATCGCGATTGGTTTCAGAGGTGATGATCTGCCCGACCTTGAAGAGCTGATCGTGTCGCCGGATTTGCTCTCGGACCTTATGGTCCTCTTTTCTTCGACTTTGTCTCATCATCTTCAAATCAAAAGATCTTTTCTTTTCAAATACCTTATAAAAATTGAGAGCGGGATGCAACCCTAAGGATTGCAAGCTTTTATATAGCAAATCTCCTGTGTAGACCAATCTATTTTGGCTTTTACAGAATTCGGGGGGGATAGAGTAAGCAACCTTATCTCATTTGTTGAATTCGTCTAAATGTTGGCCCATAAAACTCATCTATAGTGTCTTGGTCTAGAAACTGCTTTGCCTTGTTAAGTGCTTCCTTAATAAAATATAGAGCTTTATCTTTACAATCCAGTTTTTCATATGTAAGTGCTAATCCTTCGTATCCATCTTGAGCGTTGGGTTGTGACATTATTAACTCTTTAAATTTTTTCTCAGCTTCATCAAGCTTATTATTTTCTAACAAGATAATACCTTCATCGTACCATTCCAAATCATTCTCCTCATGTGGTCTGATATAAACGTCTCGGAAATTCTACAACTTATTGCAATTATAGGAATTTTTTGGGGTTTG
>CAZMUW010000223.1:0-3125 GCA_964569645.1 uncultured Desulfobacteraceae bacterium
CATCAAGTGAGTAATTTCGTTTTAGAATCAACATTCCATTATTCCATTATTCCATGTGCGAGGCAGAAACGCAGGCCTTAAAACAGGCCTTTATTATCAATAAGTTATAGAAATTCCAAGATACTTATTCCTCAGGTCAAGGTTTCTTCTACAGTCTTCCCCCTTGATCTTGCTATTTCCTCTGGGGTTCTCAAAGACATAAGTCCATTAAGGGTGGCCTTAACCAGATTATGGGGATTATGGGAACGTAAGCATTTGCTAACAACATTCCTGGCACCGACCGCCTCTAAAACTGCCCTAACAGCACCTCCGGCTATAATACCAGTTCCTGGACGAGCTGGCTTAAGCAGAACAGAACTAGAACCAGAGACCCCGATTACCTCATACGGAATACAATCTTCTATAAGTGAAACTGGCCTCATATCCTTTTTAGCCTTTTCCCCTCCCTTTCTTATAGCCTCTGGTACTTCATTTGCCTTTCCAAGTCCAGTACCTACCATACCTTTACCATCGCCAACAACTACTATAGCGCTAAAACTGAACCTGCGGCCCCCTTTCACAACTTTTGCAACCCTATTAATATAAACAACCTTCTCGATTAATCCTATATCTTCGTCTTCTTTAATCAATTACCTCTCCTCTATAAGTAGTTTCTTGAGTTTGTTGTGTTAAAACCCTATGAACTCAATGAACCTAACAAACACAATGAACACTAGAATTTTAAACCATTCTCTCTTGCAGCATCAGCAAGCGCTTTAACCCTCCCGTGATAGAGAAAGCCATTCCTGTCAAAAACAACCTTCTTGATAAGCTTTTTTCTCCCTTTCTTTCCAATACTCTCGCCAACCAATATCGCACCCTTTGTGTTACCGCTGATGCCTTTAGTCTTAGACTTAAGATCCTTAGAGATGGTTGATGTTGCTACCAGGGTTCTCCCAACACTGTCTTCTATGATTTGGGCATATATATGAGTCGCTGTCTTGAAAACAGTCAAGCGTGGTCTTTCGGGTGTCCCTTTTATTTTCTTTCTCACCCTCTTTTTCCTTTTCAACCTATCCTCTCTCTTGTCTTTGATAGAGATCATTTATTGTGTTTGTTGGGTTTATTGTGTTTGTTGAGTATCTTGAGTTGCTGATTGCTTGATGCTGGCTACTCGTTGGCCCCTACCGCTTATTGCCTGCTATCTTTAATCCCTGCAATTAGTTTGAGTTTGTTGGATTCATAGTGTGTTAACACAATGAACACAAGAAACTCAACGAACTCAAGAAACTATTTTATGTTTTTACCCCTGTCTTTCCTGCCTTTCGTCTAACCGTTTCTTCCAGATATTTGACCCCTTTTCCCTTGTACGGCTCTGGGGTTCTAAAACTTCTAATCTTGGCTGCTGTAACCCCTAAAAGTTCCTTGTCTATCCCACTCAAAACTACCTTATTTTTCTGATCAAGCTGAGCCTCTATCCCTTTGGGAATATCATATGTAATAGGATTTGAATAACCCAGATTAAATACCAACTTATTACCTGTAAGCTCAACCCTATATCCTACACCAATTAGCTCAAGGGGCTTCTTAAATCCCTCGGTAACGCCTAAGACCATATTGGCTATTAGTGAGCGAAAAAGACCAAAAAGTGAGTTAGATTCTTTCGAGTTATCAAAAATTGATAACAATATCTGTGAACCATTGATATTTAATTTTACCTTAGGATGTATAAGCCGCCTTAATTCACCCTTAGGGCCTTTCACAGATAACATTTCACCATCAAGCTTAACCTCTACCTCCTCTGGCACAATAATCGGTTTTTTACCTACCCTTGACATCCCATACTACCAAATTGAGCAAATAATCTCTCCCCCTATTTCCATTTTTCTTGCCTCTCTATCGGTCATTACTCCCTTAGAGGTTGAAATGACATTGATACCAAGACCATTTAATACCCTGGGGATCTTTTTACACCTCGAATATATTCTGCAGCTTGGCTTGCTCATCCTTTCAAGTCCTTTAATAACAGGGCTCTTGTCCTCATTATATTTTAAGTAAATTACTATAATACCTTGCTTGTTATCCTTGATTATCTTGTAATTCCTTATATATCCTTCAAATTTTAATACCTTAGCTATATTAATCTTAATTTTGGAGCATGGAACCTCTACCTTATCATATGAAGCCATAATCCCATTTCTAATCCTCGTTAGCATATCCGCAATAGGGTCAGTCATCGTCATTATGCGTCTCCATTACTGCTCGTCTACCAACTCGATTTAATAACGCCTGGTATATCACCTCGTAAGGCCAAACCTCTGAAACAAATCCTGCAGATTCCAAATTTTCTCAAAAAAGCCCTGCTTCTGCCACAAATAGGGCACCTGTTATATTTACGAGAGGAAAATTTTGTCTTTCTCTTTGCCTTTGCAATCAAAGATTTCTTGGCCAAAGCAACTCCCTTCTCACTTCCGAAATAACAATCCCATCTTCTCAAGCAGAAAGCGACCTTCCGCATCTGTCTTGGCGGTAGTAACAATAGTAATATTAAGGCCCTTTACCTTATCAATCTTATCATAATTTATCTCAGGAAATATAATCTGCTCCTTAATACCTAATGTATAATTACCCCGACCATCGAAGGCCTTATCCGATAAACCTCGAAAATCTCTAACCCTGGGAAGGGTTACATTAAAAAGCTTATCTAAAAAATAGTACATTCGCTCCCTTCTTAAAGTAACCATACACCCTATTGGCATCCCTTCCCTAACCTTAAAGCTTGCAATGGACCTCTTAGCCCTTGTAACAACAGGTCTCTGTGCACCAATAAGGGCTAATTCTTCTACAGCAGAGTCAAGAACCTTAATATTATTTATTGCCTCCCCGAGACCTATGTTGAGAACCGCCTTTTCAAGCTTAGGTACCTCCATGATATTTCGATAACTAAACTCTTTAATCATAGCCGGCACAATCTCTCTAAAATATTTTTCCTTCAGTCGAGACACACTAACCTTTCTTTTTTATGAATTATCATAATAGGCGTCCAAAGTTTAAAGTCGAGTCGTTAAGTCGTCGATTAGTTTAGTAGTAAGAATCAAACTACTCAACTATTTAACCGATCAACAACTCAACCATTCCCTTTACTT
>CAZMUW010000224.1:0-3114 GCA_964569645.1 uncultured Desulfobacteraceae bacterium
AGCAATTGAAGGGGTTAGCCTTGTTAGAAACTACCGGGCACAGTTCAAGGAAATACTTGCCCGCTCATCATTTAAGGAACTTATTGCCAAACTGAAATCCAAGCAGGAGACAGAGATCACCGGGAAGAAAAAATAATGGAGGCCGGTAACGGATTCTCCGGTTTCCGAATCCCGGAATCGGAAGACTGGAAAAGACGGGCTTCGTCACCGCTCGGCTGAGCTCGCCGCAGGCCCTAACCATTACCGAAATACTGAAGAAATCGGCGGAACAACGGGCATTATCAAATAAGATAGGCGATTTTATAATAGATCAACTTTTGGTATTCCAAAATAAGTGCTCGAGTATATTTTCGCCTGGTCCACCAATCTTTTGTATTAAACATCTGGTAATGGGATGGAAGAGAGATTATCCTGATATCATCATCCTTGAAGATCTTCTTGAAGGTCAGCCAGGCCCTGCGAGAGTGGGTGAGTGATGTGATTACTATTACTGATTTAAAGCCCTTATCCAGCACAAATTTGCGCACCACTCTGGCCTCATCAATGGTGCTATCAACCATATCGTCTGTAGAGAGGATCACCTTCTCAGGGATCCCAAAACCTTCAATTATTAATGTAAATAGATCAAAACCAACAGGATAGTTCCTAACCCTTTCCTTTAGGTAATCGAGGCCGTCTGGCTTAGCCTTTTTTGCTCTAAAGATATAGGGGGCAAGTCCTCTCTTGTAGGCATCAACCACTGCGAGGCCCCTTTCTACATCTTTTCCAGCAAGACAGACAATGAGATCAGCCTTCTTTGCCTCATGCTCTACAATAAGATACCCGCCCAATTTGATTAAAAGAGGGATGCGGTAATATGACAGAACAAAATAGATAATGAAAAAAACAAAAAAAAGCCATTTCAAGATAGAGAATCCGGGTACCTTTCTTTTCTTCTCCAGTTCTTCTGGCAGGCCTAATTCATCCGTTTTTTCTTGGGACGTTTCATTCTCGTAATCCATGATAAAACCTTCCTTACCTAAAAGTTCTTGACACTATCAAGTAACATTGTGACAGGTCCATCGTTCACAAGATGGACATCCATCATCTCCTGAAATCTTCCCTCAGCCACCTGAATACCTTTTCCCTTAAGAAGGTTAATGAATCTTTGGTATAAATCATTAGCAACAGCCGGATCAGCCGCCCGAGTAAAAGAAGGCCTCCTCCCTTTCCTGCAATCTCCCCAGAGGGTAAATTGTGATACAACAAGTGCATCACCACCTGTTTCCAGAAGAGATAGGTTCATCTTTCCATTATCATCACTAAAGATTCTAAGGGAGGCTATCTTAGAAGCCAGATAATCTGCATCATCACTATTATCCTCTACCCCAACGCCCAGAAAGATCAAAAGACCCTTACCAATTTCTCCCACTACCTCACTGCCAATCATTACCTTAGCCATCTTTACCCTCTGCACAACTGCCCTCATTAGTGTTTCTCGTGTTTGTTGTGTTTGTTGGGTTTGTTGTGTTAAAACCTTATCAACTCAACAAACTCAACAAACCCAATAAACTCATATGAAACCTTCTTTAATCCTTATTAATCCATGGATATTTGATTTTGCAGCCTATGATCTATGGGCAAAACCATTAGGTTTACTCTATCTGGCCAGCCAGTTAAGGACAATGGGTTTTACGGTACACCTCATAGATTGCCTTGATGTCTACAATCCACCCATGGAAAAAATAGGTTACATAAAGAGACCTGTTCGGCGCCGATATGGTACCGGGAAATTATGGAAACAAGCTGTTCCCAGGCCTTCTCCGTTATCCACTATTCCAAGGGCTTATAATCGCTACGGTATTACCCCCCAGATATTTATAAAAGAATTGAAGAAGGTAAAAATGCCTGTAGCCATACTTATTACCTCCCTTATGACCTACTGGTACCCGGGGGTGTTCGAGGCCATCCGCCTTGCCAAAGATATTCATCCGCATGTCCCGGTAATATTAGGTGGAATATATACCACATTATGCCCAGGGCATGCCAGGAATTATTCTAATGCCGATTTAGTTATCCCCTCCTCCAGTCAATTCTATCCGATAGAGGTAATTCAGTCTTTAAAAAAAACTATACCAGATTTTCCAATTAAAGAAAAGCCTGAACCTTTCTTGCCTTATCCGGCCTTTGATCTGCTCACAAAGATAGATTATGTCTGTCTATTGGGTTCTTCCGGATGCCCTTTTCGATGTCCATACTGTGCCTCACCTTACCTTAGCCCCCTTCTTTTTAAAAGAGACCCTCTGGATTTATTTAAAGAGGTTCTCTTTTGGCATAAGAAATATAAAATAATAGACTTTGCCTTCTATGATGATGCGCTTCTTGTAGATTCCGTGAATCATATCGGTGTCTTCTTAGAAGAGGTATTAAAAAATAACCTTGCCCTAAGATTCCATTGCCCCAATGGGCTTCACATCACTTACATAGATAAAGATATAGCAGACCTCCTTTATAAGGCAGGTTTTAAAATGATCAGATTGGGATTGGAGTCCTCTGATACTAAGCTCAACAGAGATCTGGGAAGAAAGTTCTCTGAGGGGGAATTCGAGCGGGCTGTAGGTCACCTTAAAAAGGCCGGATATACCACTACCCAGATAGGTGCATATGTCCTAATTGGTCTTCCCGGACAAACCTATGATCAGGCAGCCGAAACAATCACATATGTTGGAAAAGTGGGTGCTTTGCCTTACTTAAGTGAATACTCACCTATACCTCATACGGAAATGTGGAAAGAGGCAGTAAAGGTGTCAAGATTTGATTTAGTATCAGAGCCTCTCTTCCATAATAACACGATTTTTCCCTGTTGGAATGGAGATGTCTTTAAAGAGGTCAGTACGTTGAAAAAGATGGTCCGGGATATCAGAAAAGAGGCAGGTAAGAAGTGACTAAAGTTATAAGTGCCTAAAGTGAGCTAAAGTGCTTAAAGTTATTATTGATTGTGGATTGCGTATTTAGGGATTTAGGATAGTAGGGAGTAGACAGTAAGCAGTCAAATGACAATTAGCGAATGACAGATGACAAGGAGGCACTTTAGGCACTTGTTATCTAAAGGTGATTTATCAGACTGGCAGCATA
>CAZMUW010000225.1:0-3071 GCA_964569645.1 uncultured Desulfobacteraceae bacterium
ATGGCCTGGCAGCAGGTTTGTCGCTGGCCCTGTTCAGCAAACAAACGGCGGTACCTGCCACCGTCTCAGTGTTTTTCCTGATTGTCTACATCATCTGGTTGGGCTTCAAAAAGCGCTATTCCAAAACCACGTCTCGTCTCAAAAAAACAAGAGCATCGGTATCCCTTTCGGCGTAGTTAAGGATTTACAAAGGTTACACTTGTAGGAGCTAGTATAGAAAGAAAGCCCTGCCAAACTAATGGCAGGGCTTTTATGAAGCACAGGGTAAGGGACTTAGTCTACCACGATAACCGACATATCCCTTGCTGAGTGCAGAACCTTCTGGGAGATACTCCCGAGGATAAACTCCTTTACACCTGACAGCCCCCTTCTGCCTAAAACAATGGTATCATAACCTGAGTGCGCTTCGTTTAGGATATCCCGCGCTATCCCTTTCTTCCTGGTCTGGGGTTTTATGGTGATATTACTCTTGTCAAATCCTGCCTTCAGGAGAACTTCCTTGGCGTTTTGCAAGGCTTCATTGACCAATTCTTTCTTTTGGTCCTCCAGTGCACAAAATTCGGCCTGTTTGGATATAAAATAAGGGGTTAAACTAGGACTGTTCATATCGCATATAGCAGGAGTATCGGGAATAACACTGAATAGAGTGATTTTGTGTTCTTTTGTAAATGACTCAGCAATGAATTTTACCGCCCTCATAGCGTTTTCAGAATCATCAAATGCCACTAATATTCTCTGACCCATGATTCACACCTTCTCTTAAATGTTTTATCTTCCACGCCTCCCCGTTCCCGAAAGGCAATGACAGATAAAGAATTATTCTTGCCTGATGACGGGGCATACTGATTATCCATAGTCATTTTTGAAAAACATTTGCATAAGATCATGCTTACACTTATAATAATTTTCCTCATTCGTTACAAGAAGTAATTTATTTCAAGGATATGATAAAATCATGATACCGGTGGCATCAGAGGGTCCATTGGTAAAGAAAGGAGGGCTAAAATGGAGGGGAACAGGATTTCTTATCATGAGTCTGTATTAAAGGTGTATGACCGGATCAAAAAGGATAACATGACCAATATCTGGGATCGGTTTGAGGCCCAGGGTTTGGGAAAGGATCCGGACAAGCGGTGCCCCTTTTGTATGGGGGGTGTCCGGTGTGATTTATGCTCCAATGGTCCTTGCCGTGCAGATGCAGAAAAAGACAAAAGAGGGGTTTGCGGCATTACGGCCGATGGTATGGCCATGCGCATGATGGTTCTCAGAACTGTTCTGGGCGCATCTACTTACCATTACCATGCAGAACAGACGGTCAAGACCCTTCGAGCCACTGCAGAGGGTCAAACCCCATTTGAGATTAAAGAGCATGCCAAGTTGAAAAATTTTGCACAACGACTGGGAGTGAACACAGAGGGAACGGATAATGAGATCGCCACCCGTTTGTGCGATTTTGCAGAGGCCGATTTCAACAGGAAGTCAGATGAACCTAGCCGGATCGTTGAAATACTGGCCCCTATGGAACGCAAGGAACTATGGAAAAAGCTGGATATCTTCCCTGGTGGTATTTATGGCGAGATGATGCGAGCTACCAGCTCTTGCCTCACCAATGTGGATGGGTATTATGTAAGCTTAGCCCTTAAAGCCATGCGTCTTGGTGTGGCCATGGCCTATCAAAGCCAGATCATCAATGAATACTGTCAGGATATCCTCTTTGGCATACCGAGGCCGCACCGGATGAGAGTGGACCTGGGTGTGCTGGATCCTGACTATGTGAATGTCCTGCCAAATGGTCATGAACCGTTTCTTGGTTTTGCCATGGTTCAATTGGCCCGGACTCAGGAATGGCAGGAGAAAGCAAAGGCTGTGGGAGCTAAGGGCTTGCGGATAATTGCAAACATAGAAACAGGACAGGAGATGATTCAAAGATGGGAGATGGATGATACCTTTTACGGATTTACCGGAAACTGGATCATGCAGGAGGCAGTTTTGGCAAGTGGCTGCGTGGATCTTTTTGCATGCGATATGAATTGTTCTATGTCCATTGACCCAATATATGCCCAAAAGTATAAATTCAAACTTGTGCCGGTAAGTGACCTTGTTGCCTTTGAAGGCATTACGGATCGGGTGAACTATGAGCCAAAAAAGGCTGAGGAGCAGGCAGGTCAACTCTTACAGATGGCCCTGGATAATTTTAAGGATCGAAGAGCAACGGTTGAGCCGGTTACCCAACTACCCATGAAAGAAGCCCTGGTAGGTTTTTCCTCAGAAAGTATTCTTGAGGCCCTGGGCGGATCCCTGGATCCTCTCCTGGAGGCCATTAAGAACGGTACCATTCGAGGGTTAGCAGGCTTTATATCTTGCACTACACTCAGGGATTATGGCCAGGATGTGCATAGCGTAGCTGTAGCCAGGGAACTGATCAAACATGATATTCTGGTTCTTTCCATGGGATGTGGAAATGCGGCCTTGCAAGTTGCAGGTCTCTGCAGCCCCGAAGCCAAGGAATATGCAGGTCCAGGACTTAAAGGCCTGTGTGAAAAACTGAATGTACCTCCTGTTCTTAGCTATGGCACATGCACTGATACCGGCCGCCTTGCGGATCTGCTGGCCGCCATTTCAAATGCTATGGGAGGAGTGCCTATTCCGGATCTTCCTGTGGTTGCGGCAGCGCCTGAATATATGGAACAAAAGGCCACAATAGACGCCATATTCGCCTTGGCCTTAGGTCTCTATACCTATGTCAATCCTGTTCCCACGGTGACCGGAGCACCCAATCTGGTCAAGCTGCTGACACAGGATTGCCCGGAAGTGACCGGAGGAATATTGAACGTGGATAAAGACCCAGTTCAAGCAGTAGAAGCCATGCTGAATCATATAGAGGAAAAACGGAAAAAACTGGGCATATGAGTGCTGAATGGCCAGGCAGGGAGAAGCGCGCACCGGTGTCCTGATTGCGCAGAGTCACTCGGGCCAGCGGTGCAGGTGGCTCAAACTGGATGGCATCATAAGGCGGCACTAGACGTCTATATAAGCTAAGATCTTAACATTTGTGTCAGATTTTTGAGACG
>CAZMUW010000226.1:0-3061 GCA_964569645.1 uncultured Desulfobacteraceae bacterium
GGGTTTTATTACCGGACAGACAATAATGGTGGATGGAGGGGCCAGCGCCATATAAGACATATACCCTTGTCTCTTTAATCACTTTGTTTTCTTTTCTTGACAGGCGAAACTCACTGTTAAAGTTGTGTGGAAGTAAAGATTTAGGTGGACTTTTGATCAACAGACAACCTATATAACCAATTTTAGGGAAACACCTTTCTCATAATAGAGGGCGATCGTTTCGGGATCAAATACTTGAACCGATGGCTCCACATAGAAAGACAACAATAGAGAATGGAGGGATGCACCATGACTGGAGGATACAGGGGAAGGATTGGTTTTGTGGATCTATCCACGGGAGAGACTAAGGAGGAAAGGCTTGATGAGAAACTTGCACGTGATTTCATAGGGGGTTATGGCCTTGGGGTGCGAATCTTATTCGAGCGTCAGAAAGGAGGAATAGATCCATTAGGGCCGGAGAACATCCTCGGCTTTACTACTGGACCACTGACCGGGACGGCAACGCCAACCGGTGGCCGGTATATGGCGGTGTGCAAGTCGCCGCTTACCGGCGGTTGGGGAGATGCCAATACAGGAGGACACTTTGGCAGCGAGCTGAAATCTGCGGGCTGGGATGCAATCTTCGTTTCCGGCATCGCAGCCGCACCTAAGTATCTTCTGGTAACCGATGAGGGGCTGGAGCTGAAGGATGCATCTCACCTATGGGGACGAGATACAGTTGATACCGAGGACATACTGCGCGAAGATCTGGGGATCTCCAAACTTAGAGTCGCTTGCATCGGCCCTGCCTCTGAGAAATTATCCCTGATCAGCGGCATTGTAAACGATAAAGGGCGTATCGCAGCGCGTTCAGGAGTGGGTGCGGTTATGGGCTCAAAGCGGCTCAAAGCTGTAGCAGTGCATGGGAAAGGCAAGGCTGCCGTGAGCGATAAGGGCAGGCTTGACCAATTGCGCAAGGCTTTTGTCAAAGAACTTCGTGAATCAAGTGGCTTCCCTAAGACCCTTATGGATTATGGAACTTGCGGACTCACGGGAACGTTGGTAGCCGGAGGAGCGACACCTGTAAAAAACTGGCTTCTAGCTGGGGAGCAGGCTTTTCCAACGGTGGGGAAGATAGCGGATGGCGATACGGTTATTCAGTACCAGACAAAGAAGTATGGCTGTGCCAATTGCCCCATTGCGTGTGGCGGCATTTTCAAGGTCTCTAAAGGGCCTTATCCTGTAGCGGAAGTGCATAAACCCGAGTATGAAACTATAGGCGCATTCGGTACCATGTGCATGAATGATGACCTGTTATCCATCATAAAAATGAATGATATGTGTAATCGAAGCGGTCTGGATACCATTTCGGCCGGCAGTGTCCTTGCTTTCGCCATGGAGTGTTTTGAAAAAGGTATTATCACCAAAATGGATACCGACGATATCGAGCTCACCTGGGGTAACGCAGAGGCCATGATTGCCATGCTCGAAAAGATCATCCGCCGTGAAGGCCTTGGTGACATTCTGGCTGACGGGGTTAAGGTTGCTGCCCGGAAGATAGGGAAAGGTGCCGAAGAATATGCCATGCACGTATGCGGTCAGGAACCCGGTTTGCATAACGCACTGTATCTGCCGGGCCGAGGCACGGGCTTTGTCTGCGATCCCACCCCTGGTCGCCACACAGCTGGTCCCATGGCTCGTCTCGACGCAGGGAAGGCAGTCATTGCCCCCTATCCGGAATTGCACTTCCATAATTTAGGTCAATATGAATATGGAAACAAAGGTGCTGCCAGCGCTGCTGTTTCGAGCTACTGGCAAGTGGGCACCTGCGCCGGAGTCTGCCTCTTTCCGGTTATCTTTTTTGGCAATTATCCTTTACTAGATTTTCTTAACGCAGTCACCGGATGGGATATGGATATCGCCGAGGTCCTGAAAGCAGGGGCCCGAATTCAGACGTTGAGGCAAGCCTTCAATCTAAGAGAGGGCATTATACCATCTGAGATAAAATTGCCTCCCCGCATGGCTGGGGTACCTCCAAAAAGCGAGGGGCCTCTTGCGGGTATAACGATAGACATAGACACGCTAAGGTCCGAATATCACAAGGCCATGGGCTGGGATCCAGAGACCGGCTACCCCACAGAAGCCACCCTTGAACGGCTGGGATTAAAGGGGCTGACGGGAACCTATGGGAAGTAGATAGATTGCGGGAATTACAAAAAGGAGTAGCAATATGAGAAAAATGAGTATTTTAATAAAAATTTTTGCCTATTTAAGCATAAAAACATTGACAACCTGAGACATTATTTGTTAGGAAACCATATAAAATCTTGCTTCGAGTTAAGGGAAAGCGGTGAGAATCCGCTGCAGAAGACTGCTGCTGTAATCCCGACCCTGATTAGTTGATCGGGGAAGCTATCTTACTGGCATATCCTCATTTTTGGAGGTTAAAGTCACTGTTCTCGATTACACCGGGAATGGGAAGGCGAGCCAGGGGGTCGGGAGAGCCAGAAGACCTATCGAAGCATGCTGGTTTATTTCCCGGTCTGGAAATCGAGGCAGAAACCTAAATAATAACTGTCTATTCTACCGATTTCCTTAAAGATTAGGGAAATCGGTTTTTTAGTTTAAATATATTCCTGGCTAAAAAAGGGAAAGCGGTTAGAAACCGCTGCAGAAGACTGCTGCTGTAATCCCGACCCTGGTTATTTGATCGGGGAAGCTATCTCACTGGCATATCCTGAATTTTTAGGGATTAAAGCCACTGGTTCCGCTTTAGCGGGATTGGGAAGGCGAGCCAGAGGGTCGGGGGAGCCAGAAAACCTGCCAGGAAGAGCCCTTAATATTCTCCGGTCTGAGAATGGGGGGCGGTTGTTAAAGAGATTTTTCAGCCCGCCATCTCAAGACCAAGACCGATGGCGGGCTTTTTTATGGTGGAATTAAGGCTCGAGGCAGACAGGGTCCGGGTGGTTCAAGGTAAATAAAGAAAAAAGGAGGTTAAGGATGAAAAGGTTGATGGTTGTATCTGTAATTTTAGTTTTATTGGCAGTGCCTGGACTCAATCAGGCGGAAGAGGAACAAAAGG
>CAZMUW010000227.1:0-3042 GCA_964569645.1 uncultured Desulfobacteraceae bacterium
AATGTCGAAGTGAACACTTCATAATTCTGCGGTTCCTTGTTCGACATTCGATATTTAATGTTTTTAGATAGTTAGAACCACATCAAAAATTACCCTCTTTGTCTAGTGTGTATAAAGACCAGCCCACCAGGGGAGGGGGGATAAAAAGGTGATTACCTCACAATAGAGATGCCCAGTAAAGATTATTATAAAATACTTGGAGTAAATAAATCTGCCGGCACTGAGGAGATTAAAAAAGCCTACAGGAAGCTGGCTATGAAATACCATCCTGACAAGAACAAGGATAACAAGGCCGCTGAAGAGAGATTTAAGGAGATAAGTGAGGCCTATGCGGCCTTAAGCGATTCTGAGAAAAGAAAACAGTATGATATGTTTGGAGCTGAGGGCTTCCAGCAAAGATACAGCCAAGAGGATATCTTCAGAGGCTTTGACTTTAGCGATGTATTAAGGGAATTTGGCTTTGGAAATCTCGGCGGCTTCAAGAGGGGGGGAGGTTCAGGTTTATTCAGCCACATCTTCTCTGGGGCGAGCAAAGGTCCCAGATACAGGACAAAGGTCGATCCCTATAGCTCAGTTTTTTCTGACATTGGCGGTCGCACTGGGGGTTTGAAAGGCCAGGATGTAATCTATGAGCTCCCCATACACCTGGAGGATATTGTAAAGACTAACCAAAAGGCTATCTCTTACAATTTAGGCGGGATGCATCAACAGGTAAAGGTAAAGATACCTGCCGGGATAGCCGATGGTAAGAAATTAAGACTTGCTGGCAAGGGTCAGCCAGGACCAAAAGGAGGGCCTCCAGGAAATCTTTATATTAAGATAAAGATTTTGAATCACCCTATTTTTCAGAGGGAAGGGAATGATCTTTACTTGAATAGAGAGATAAAATTCTCTGAGGCTGCTTTGGGCACAAAGATTGAGGTGCCAGCCATTGGCGGCAAGAGGCTAAGCCTTACGATACCGGCCGGGACCCAAAGTGGCTCAAAGATGAGATTAAAAGGATATGGCATGCCCAGCATGGATGGAAGAGACAGAGGTGATGCATATGTAAAGATAAATATTGCCGTACCGAAAAAACTAAAAAGCAAACAGAGAGCAGTAATAGAAGAGCTGAAAGATTTGAATCTGTGATAGATATGACCAGCAAAAATTTTACGTACCTCCTTATTTTACCCACCTTTTTGCTTACCCTTATGCTTGCACCCCTTGCCTGGGGTGTTGAAAACCTTCCTGCCCCTCAGGGTCTCATAAATGATTTTGCAGATATTATCCCATCCTCCTACGAGGAGAAGATGAACCTGCTTGCCCTTGAGGTTCTCAATAAAACAGGGGCAACCCTGACAGTGGTTACTTTGAAGGATATCGGAGGTGCCGATATAGATGAGTTCACCAACCGGCTCTATGAGAAGTGGGGTGTAGGTAAGAAAGGGGAGGATAGGGGGGTTATGCTTCTTCTTGCCCTCAAGGAGCGAAGGATTCGGATAGAGGTAGGATATGGCCTTGAGGGGATTATACCGGATGGTTTAGCAGGCCAGATAAGGGATAAGGCTATGACCCCCTATTTAAAAAAAGGAGAATATGGCTCAGGTCTCTTAAACGGCCTTTATGCTACAGCCAGTATTATTGCCAGGGATAAAGGTATCGAGCTGACAGGGTTACCCTCCACTCCAAAAAGAGCTTCATCAAAAAGAGGTCGCTCTTCTTATGGTATTTTTCCTTTTGTCTTTTTGCTCATTATATTTTTTTTCCTGTCCAGATCCCGACGTATGGGTATGGGTACCTTATTCCTCCTGATGTTACTTGGCGGAGGCAGGGGAGGTTTTGGAGGACGCAGTAGCTTCGGGGGGTTTGGAGGCGGCTTTGGGGGATTTGGAGGTGGAATGAGCGGGGGTGGTGGTGCAAGCGGAAGCTTTTAATTAAGATATAGGGGGTAAACGGATATGGCAAAAATACCTAAGAGGCCCGAGGATATATTCAATGAATTCAGGGGAGATTATACTACCCTTTTTGGTGATGATCTGCTTGCCATTATCCTTCACGGTAGTGGTGCCAGAGGTGAGTACATACCTAAAAAGTCGGATATCAACTTCTTGATTGTTCTAACCGACAATGGAATGGACCGCCTGGGCGATGCAATGAGTTTAGCGGCAAAATGGGAAAAGAGGAGGATCCCTGTTCCCCTCTTTTTGACCAAAACCTACATAGAATCATCCTTAGATGCCTTTCCCCTGGAATTTTTTAATATCAGATCAGTCTACCAGGTTATCCATGGTGAAGATATCTTAAAGGATCTAACTATTGAGAAAGAGGACCTGCGACTCCAATGTGAGAGGGAGCTAAAGGCCAAGCTTCTCTTGCTCAGGGAGTCTTTTTTACAGGCACACGGTAAAGCTCATCAACTAAGGGAGCTTGTAAACCAATCGCTTCCAGCATTCATCTCTATCTTCAAGGCATTGCTCTACCTTAAAGGAGAGGAGATACCAGGAAAGCATGAGGCTGTCATCCCAGCTATAACAGAAAGCTTCGGACTTGACAGTAAGCTCTTCCACACTCTTTGGGATACAAAGAGAGGGGAGAAAAAGCCGGGCAAAGATGAGTTGAAGGGCATTGTCTGGAACTATATTTCAGAAATCAAAGGATTGTCAAGGCAGGTCGATCAGATGGATTATTGAGTTAAGTAGGGGGTTATAATGGGAAAAACAGCAAGGGCATTGGCCATAGCCGGCGTAGTTATATTAGGTATTCTCCTTATTATCTTCTTTTCTATTAAAGGCACATACAATAGTTTGGTTAGATTGGATGAGGGGATAAAAGGTGCATGGGCACAGGTGGAAAACCAGCTCCAGAGACGGTATGACCTTATACCGAATTATGTTGAAACGGTTAAGGGCTATGCCAGACATGAAAAAGAGGTCTTCTTGGGAGTAACCGAGGCGCGGTCAAAGGTTGGAGCGGCAACAAATATAAAGGATAAGATAGGTGCAAACAACGAACTCTCATCCGCCTTATCAAGGCTGTTGCTCGTGGTAGAGAGGTACCCGG
>CAZMUW010000228.1:0-3040 GCA_964569645.1 uncultured Desulfobacteraceae bacterium
AGCCTTCTCTTCCTTTTTCAAGAAAGGTGGGACCTCAGTGCCTATCCGCTCCAATTCCCCGTGAAGCTTCTCCTTAAGGAAAGGGAGGGTAGAGAGGGTCTGAATGAACAGGTGTTCCCATTGGGTGAAGGCCTCAGGCCCTGTATCCTTTGGGGCCTTTAGGGCAGAGTTCTTTTCCCTGAGCAGGTGATGAGACTTTTTACTATTCCATCAAGCTTGACGGACCGGCAAAAAGTCCCCCAAACGTCATGCCGGACTTGATCCGGCATCCAGAACATATTGAAAATACTGGATTCCGGCTTTCGCCGGAATGACAAAAAAAGACATTTTTTGACTTTTTACCAAACCGTCAAGCTTGATCTTCTTCCTATTTCAAATATTTTGTTACCTTTATCGCACCCATCCACGATCAGTAAAATGAAAGTGTGTTCTACTTCCCCTTTTTCTTCATTGCTTCCTGCAATCTTTTGCCCAGAAAACCCAACCCGGAGTCAGACGTTTCTTCTTCATAAACAACGCTGCTTCCTTTATCTCTTCCCAAACCCCCAAAATAATCTCCCAGGAGTTCCCGGCTATGGGCATCCTCGTGGCAGTAAGCGCAGAGATTTTCCCAGTTGCTGCCGTCGGGGGGATTGTTATGATGATTACTATCTTTATGGTGAACTGTGAGAAGATGCCGTTTGGAATGATCAAATTCCCGCCCGCAGCGGGCACATATCAGGCCATGAATTGCCAGCGAACGCTCCCGGTAATCTTCCCCCGCCGGCTTTTCCATGCCAGCCTTCATTTCGCGAACGACATCTTCAGCCTTTTTTGTGCTCTTTGTCCTGTCGCTCTTTTTGACGGTAGTCCTGATCCTTCCACCTTTACTGCCAAAGGTAATCCTTGCCAAAATCGACACCTCCCTCTAAAGAACCCGAAACATTATCCTGATTCTTGCTCTTTCATATCACTTGATATCCTGAATGCCAACCAAAACAGGCTTTACTGATTCCACAGCGCTTCCAAGTAACTTAAATTCGTAAATACAATGATCAAAAAAGGGGACGCTCGAAATAGAGCGAGCCCCCCCTTTTTCTAAGTCTCTATAAGTTATGCTGGCAAGAAGAACAATCCTAAAATAAAGATAATCGCGCTTACCACCAGCACCACCATCGTGTATCCCACAATCTCACGGGCTTTGAGGCGGGTAATGCCGAGAAGCGCCAGCGCCCAGAAAGGCTGCAGCATATTTGTCCATTCGTCACCATAGGCAATGGCCATCAACGTCTTGTTTATCGAAAAGCCGAGTGTCTTTGCGGCCTCAATCATGACGGGCCCCTGTACTGCCACCTGACCGCCTCCTGAAGGAACAAAGAGGTTCACAATTCCGGCACTCAGGAATGCAAAGACCGGATATGTCGTGGGATTAGAAATCGCCACAAACCATCCGGCGATGACCGCGACAAGACCGGAGAATTTCATCATACCCATAATGCCGGCATAGAAGGGAAACTGGACAATAATCCCGGCACATGCCTTGGCACCTTCACTGACGGCCCTTATGTAATTGATTGGGGTGCCCTGCAGAATAATCCCGACCATAAGGAATGTGAAGTTGACGATGTTCAGGTTCAGTTGAAATCCTTTTGTCCCGAAATAATAGACAACGTATATCAAACCCGCAATACCGATAATCAGTGAAATGACCCTGCTGTTTTCTATCCTGTCGGCAGGAACCATCTTCTCTTTGGCGATTGTCGCAACCTCCTCCTTTTCCACTAATCCCGGATCGATATCGACAATAGTTACAATCTCTTCCCTCTTCTTCGGCGCCATCAGCATGCAGGTCAAAGGAATAACAACCAGAAGCGCCAGTGTGATAACGATATTCATCGGACTGAAAAGGGTCTCGCTTGAAGGGATGATCCCGATCTGTTTTTCCAGGAAATGTCCTTTTGTGGCAACAAGCAAAGGGGCCGACGCAGATAAGCCGCCATGCCATGTAAGGAATCCCGCATACCCCGCAGCACCCAGGAGCGGATAATGCATAGGAATATTCCGCAGATGACCGCTGCGACCGACTTCACGAGCCATCAATGCGCCAACAATTATCCCCAGCCCCCAGTTTATCCAGGAAGCAATTGCCGCCGTTAATGCGACGAGAGCAATTGCACCGGTCTGGTGTCGCGGTATTTCGGCTAGTTTCTCAATGCCCCTTCTCACAATAGGCGATGTGGCAAGGGCGTGTCCGGTTACCAGGATCAAACACATCTGCATACCAAATGTCAAGAGTGCCCAGAAGCCCTTATACCAATCTAGTATCAACTGGAAAGGGCCGTGATTGGCAAAGATCAGGGCCAGAATGTAGGTTATAAATGTGAGTAATATCGCGAAAAGCATCGGATCCGGCATCCATCGCCGGGCCCACCTATCAAAAACACCTCCCAACGTTCTAATCATAATTCTCCTCCTTTTTTATGCATTGTTAGTAAATCGTTGAAAGACAGACAGAAACTATACAATTCACCTCCTTTACTTTTATATTGAAGAACATGTTTATCCTAAAGGTTCTCGCTATCATAACCACTATTTATTCTCAAGTAAAAATGATGTTCTTTTTAGGCCTGTGGATAATTCGGGTTGTTTTTGTGGAGATTAACCGTTTTCGGGATAAGGCTTCCGGTTGCTGAAGTTCTCAGACCTTGTTAGCTGCTGTTTTGTTCTGATCCATATTCGAGTTTTCCAGCTTCCTGATATAAATCAGATAGAGCCCTTTCTGCTTTAAAATAAATATCCTGAAGCCTTTTCTCCTTTCTCAGTAATGGATGGCATCCAAGAAATTGGTAAATATAATCTATGGCCACCCATGATCGATCCAAGAATTCAGAATAATGGCCTTGGTTTATTTCTGGAGCCTCTTCATCTGGGACAAGGATTTCTTTACCATCCTTTATCTTCGCTATTAATATTGGTTTTTGAAAGGCCTTTATAAGATGATAAGAAATTGCTTTTTAAACCTGTAGAACGTTTAATACAAAAATCAGGAAAATGTCAACCT
>CAZMUW010000229.1:0-3002 GCA_964569645.1 uncultured Desulfobacteraceae bacterium
TCAAGAAGGAGTATAGGTTTATCGACCTGGAAGCTGAAATATCCTGAGATTCTAGAATTTAAGAGGATCTCCTCAATATGTAGCAGTCCTATTCGCTTGCCTCATGTCAAAAGCCGACTCTCACCCTTCCCTCTTCCTAATTGTTGAAAGTTAAGAGCATAGATTATTAGTCAATAGTCAAGGTTTGACCCCATCTTCACTGTGAATCGGGGCCATGATGGATCAGCTAATCCTTTCATGTAGGGCTCTTCCATCCCCTACTCTATGCCGGTTTATCCCGGCACTTTCACAACGTCCCG
Organism: uncultured Desulfobacteraceae bacterium; assembly: GCA_964569645.1. Classification (GTDB taxonomy): domain Bacteria; phylum Desulfobacterota; class DSM-4660; order Desulfatiglandales; family B25-G16; genus JABXJZ01. The sequence continues at coordinate 300 of CAZMUW010000229.1, forward strand.
TAATTCATTAATGGCCTTGACATTGTTTCTTTATTGCATTCAATTCAACATCAACAGTCAAGCAAAGATTTGACCCCACACTCATATCGCGTGCCGTCCTTATTGAAATTGAGCATAACAATTACTATGCAGAAAAACTTCTGTGCCAATATTTTCTGGCTTTTACATTAACACTACCCAAAAATTCGTTTTACCCTCTCTTTGAAAATTTCAAAAAATCTATCCTTGAAGCGCTGACTCAAGAAGCTCTCTGCTATCATCGTCTCAATACCAGGTTTGAGTTCATTCAAACGGGTCAAAGAGTTATCGACCTGTTTTCCAGTAAGCCCAAAATGTTCTGACAGTCTTCTAAAGTCTCTTCCCGAAAGTCGGTTTTTCTTTCCCTGGAGGCTAAGACACATATCCTCTTTCTCTTCCGGTAGTACCAGTCTAGAGTTGACGATGTCATAGGCTGGCGAAAGTTGATAGTCCACCTCTTTTTTTCTGAGGAAAGAAAAATTTTTTAGGTGCGCATCCCCGTTTCCCAATACATAAAATAGAAGAGCTCTTTCAAAAAGTCTTAATAAATCAAGACCAGGAACGCTTGAATGCTTCTTGATGAAGTTAGCAATTTTCTCATAAGATCCAGTGTATTTATCATTTGTTTGAAGAAGTTGCTGGAAATCCTCTTGTTGAAGTTTTGATCCGTCTTCCAATCGGTCAAATCGCTTGACTACATATACGAGCCTTTCGTCCATTAGAGGAAGAAGACCATGAGAAGGAACCTCAATCCCATAAGCAGATGCAATATTCATACAAAGGTTCTCGTTTTCAGGAAGTGACTCAAACCTCTCTGTCGGAGGTTTAAGGATGTACAGACCTCCCCTTTCTACTACGGTTAGCTGATGTTTTTTGCGGTCGTGGATCACAGACAGTTTTGGTTGAACGCCGGATATAGACATCTTGCCAACCATTTTTTGAGCTTCACCAGCAACATCACGAGTGCTGAATGGCACTTTAGGGGGGATTGTTGCACCAAAGAGCTTCCTGCAACATCTGGTGTGGTAGCCCTCAGGAAGAACCATGTCAGGTTCCGGGATTTGGCAAGAAAGACACTTATGGTTCAAGATCATATCCCTCATCTATAGGGATTACCTTCACTGCTCCTATACAGTCTCCGCAGGTTGCAAGAAGAATGTCAAAGGCATTTTCCGGGTCTATCTTCAAGGTGCGGCTCATAATATCCAGTAGCCAGCCCTCGGGGATTAGGCCAAGGAAAAAGGGAAACAGGGACTCGCTCTCGTAAGCCTTTTCAATCAGGGGAAAGCTAAGGCTTATAGGCTGAACATCCTTTGAAGACAGGTAACCCCGGTAATATGTGAAGCGATATCCCTTATCGGTTTTTTCTAGCAAGCCAGCTTTCTTATCGCCTAAATAGACATCGGCCTTATTCCTTTTCTTCTCCATTTTTCACGCTATCTTCTGTTTCCGGCCGCCAACCAACAGGGCCAAGAGTTTTTCCAAACAATTGAAGAACCTGGTTCACCTTGTCTATTCTCAAGGTCGACTTACCTTGCTCAAGTTCCCTAATAAACCTCAGCCCGACTCCAGCTTTACGAGCCAGGTCAGCCTGGGTTAAGACGTGGATTTTGCGCTGCTTTTTTATGAAATCACGTATGGTCATGAACTGATATTATACCTGTCAGGGATTATCAGGTTTATTCTAAAAATATATTATACCCTTTCAGGATAAATTATTTATCTTTTATAGTTTACTACACCTTTAAGGGTATACTGTCAAGAAAAAAGTCCTAGAACTATACCCAATAGGGTTTAATTCTTACTTGATTTTCCTCTCCATAAGTGCTAAGGGAGGGGGTGATTTGTCAAGAATAAAGATTTGGCCTTCATTCATGATTTTTGAGGCAGTTAACAAGAAATATGCAGGTAAATTTCTGTGTAGTCCAACATATTTTTGGTTTTTACAGAATTCCCTAGTTCCGGGTAAAGGCACCGGTCACCCGGCGCCCTCCCCACAGATCCGTACGTGAAGATTTCCCTCATACGGTTCCTCGGTAGCCAAAGGCTATGCGCCAATGGCAAACCAAACAGTCGGGATAGAAATACGGCGCGCGCATGTGTAGGTCAGCAACTTCCATTGTATCCACCGTTTCCAGCTTCGTAACAAATGGCTGCCAGACCCTGCATCACGTTTCCGCAAGCCCCCCTACGATCCCGGACGGTCGGATTTCCCGAGTCCGGTTCTGACCCTGGCTTGTCCTCCTGCTGCCTTCCCGTAACCGGTGAAGCTTAAATGCCGGCTCATATACACCCCTCCCAATTACGGTTTACAAGCAGGACTAGGCCTATATTTAATGGCACGGCTTATCCGGCTCAGAGTCCGGGGCCGACCAAGGCCCGCCAAGTGCCCAGAGCACCTTTGCCCAAAACCAGGCGTTACCTTCTTTGGCATGATGTCCTGCATCATGTCAGAGGGCGTTACCCCTCCTTCATAGCTCATACTGGCTCATGCGCCAGACCAAAACCCTCCCGCCGTCTTCGATTTAACTATTACGATGGGCCTTTGCAGGTTGCTGCAAGCCCCTGCTGGGAGATGGCCCTTGCCGACATTATCCCTGCAATCCTTGCGTAGGTGCTTGGACCCCTACCCCGCAATGTTCTTCCGGTCCATTCACGCACTTCGTCCCAGACCCCAACCGCCTC
>CAZMUW010000230.1:0-3001 GCA_964569645.1 uncultured Desulfobacteraceae bacterium
TATTTACCAATACTTTAAAGGATAGATTTAGTCAAATCGTTAATTGGTGGAGTTGTTAATTAGTTGAGGCGAGCATAAAATCCTGTATGATCCTAAATGGCTAATTCTTGTCCTGGCAATTATTTAACCATAAATAATCACCATTTAACTACTCAACTATTTTACCAATACTTAGGAAGGAAAATATCATGAAAGATGACATATTAACGGGAATTGGCGATGCCCTATTTGGTTTTCAGGCGGCCCTAAAGGAAGGAGGATCGAGCCTTAAGGAATACCTGGAAAAATATTACTATCAAAAGTGGATGGGGGATACCCTCCTTGCTGCCATGTCCATCAGAACCACATTCGTGACAGCCATGCACCAATTCCTGACTGATGAGGGTCTTTTTAACCTTGAAAAGGTACAGTTGAGTCCGGTCACAGACCCACTTGCCCACGATGTAGAGCATGTTCCATCTATCTCTTACAAAGGCCATGCATATGTCTTGACCCACAGCATGATCTATTCCAAATTTCTGGCCTGCCACCACCCGAAGATAAAGGGGATATTCGTTGACTCCCCCAATATAAGGCTCGAAGTAGTGAGCCCTGACAGGGTTCAGAGAGGAAAATATATCATTGACTTCAGCCAGATGGATCTGGAGGTAAGGAGAAACAGAGGTATTGATTTTGAGGCCTATCTCTATAAGCCAGATAAGGTTAAAGAGATCCTCAGAGAGGACGTGGCCACTGCCAAGAACCTCTTTGAAAGGATGCTGATTCATAGCATGGCAAAGGTGGTTGAGAAGAATACAGATGAGTTAAAGGAGCTTGGGGTTGCCATAGAAATCCCAAAGCAGCCATTTCCTACATTCGCCTATGACCAATCCAAAAAGAAATATGGACCAAAAGTATATGAAATGGGGGCAGGTAAGGAGACATCATCACAATTTTTCTGGATTACCGGCATACCAAGAGAGAATTATGATCTTATATATCCTTACCTGAAACCGGACGGAAAGACACCATCAGGTGAGGTGACCTCTGACATGGTTTATAACTATGATATGTGCGTCAAAAGCATTATCCGGGATACCGGTGAGCAGACCGAGGCCAGGGAGATCCTTTCCGGGGCTATAAGGGAATGGCTTTACGAAACAATCGTAGAAAGGCTCCTCGATAATAAAGTCATTCCTGTAAAACCTATTATACAAGAAGGGAATATTGAAAACATCAATCAACTCGGTGGCTATGGACCGTTCTTGTTAGCAGTTAGCATGAAAGATGATAAAGGAAAATCAACCTTTCCGGATACCTATGGCGGGGGTATCGGAATAGAACGGACGCTGTATGCGCTCTGCCGCGGACCAAAGGTGGAAAAAATTGATGATATTACCTTCTTTGGTAAAAACCCAGACAGCCACCAGATATACCTCTTTTAATGCCAGTGAAGCTTTGCCTCAAACCGACGAGACACTATGTCAGGAAGAAAATACGAAATACTCAGTAACGTTTATGGGTTACGGTGGAGCCTGTCCCGACTATACTGTCGGGGATGCCCGTTTCGTTTTTCGGCCCGCCCTGGCGCGACATTGTTGGACCATGATGTGGTCGTCGTAGTATTTCAAAAGCAAGGTCTATATATGCATTCTTTGCAAGCCAGGTCTGGGCCAGGGTAACGTCATTCGTCTTTCTATTTCTACGTTACCTTAACCGTTAGCGATACGGGCTTCGTTACCTTAACCGTTACCCAAATAAACCAGCAAAAACTTGACATCAATCCGCACCAGGCGGATAAATTTTAAGATCTTAGCTTATATAGACGGCTAGTTGCTCAGCAGTGAAGGGAATAGCACTGTTAGGTCGCCGCACACAATGGATGCTTCTTTGCCATTTTCATCTTTAATAACCAGGGCCCCGTTTTTGTCAATCCCTTTAACCATGGCCTTTTTTCTATCATTGGAGGAATCAACTAAGACCTCTTTACCAACCACCATAGAAAGCTCATTCCATCGCTCATAGATAAGACTATCCTGACCCTTTAAAAGGAGCCGGTAATATCTCTCCAAGAGCCCAAGGATTTCTACTAGCAGATCAACCCTGGACACTGGACGACCGATTTCTTTGGCCAGGCTGGTAGCCAAATGGTTAAGCCCTGATTTACCTCCTATATCCCAATTGACATTGAGCCCTGCACCTACAATAGCATATTCAACCATTCTTTCATGTGCTGAAAACTCCGTTAGAATGCCTGCCATTTTCTTGTCCTTCAAATAGACGTCGTTGGGCCATTTTATTAAGGCCTTCAGGCCCGTCATATTGTCTATTGCATCCACCAGGGAAAGTGCGGTGAGCATGGTGAGCGAAAAAACTCTGTCTATGGAAAATGGCGGTCTAAATATAATAGAAAAGAGCAGGTTCTTATAAGAGGGGGAATGCCATTGTCTGCCCATTCTACCCTGCCCTTTTGTCTGCTTTTCCGCTATCACCAAGCTCCCCTCTTTCCCCCCTTGTTTAGCCAGTTCTTTGGCATAGGCATTTGTTGATCCAATCAGGGGAAAATAATAAACATGCTCCGTAAAGATAGAATCTGGCAATCGCCCTTGAATTATTTCAGGCAGAGGCCTATCCTGTAATACATGCGACATTGACATTCCTAAAAAAGGTTACGCCTCCATCAACCTGGCTACAGCTACAACCTTCTCAGAGGCATCGAGGTTTATCAGCTTTACTCCCTGGGTATGACGCCCGATAACCGAGATGTCGGCTGATCTTATTCTAATAATTTTCCCTTCTCCTGATAGAATCATCAATTCGTCATTCTTTGTTATCTGGCTAGCGCTCACCACGGAGCCATTTCTCTCTGATGTCTTTATTGAAAAGACACCTTTACCACCCCTCTGTTGCACCCGGTATTCCTTTGTCTCTGTCCTCTTTCCATAACCATTCTCTGTGATGGTGAGTATGGTTGCGCCCTCGTTCAGAATCTCTATGCTGACTACCTGATCCTCGCGACCAA
>CAZMUW010000231.1:0-3000 GCA_964569645.1 uncultured Desulfobacteraceae bacterium
GTTAGGCTTGCAGAGGCATTTTCAAGTATTAAATGGTTTAACCAACCAGTTTTGCTACGCCTAATGTGAGATGTCTTTAAGATATTGAAATTATGACTGATTCCTTCGCCTAATCATGGATTGAAGCTGACCGCAAACAGCTCAGCCCAATCCAAGCCTTTCCTTCTTGCCGATTTTGGTGCGTATCCTAAGTTCTGGAGTGGTTTTAAGGGCTGTTTGCGGCAGCTTAACCCGAACGAACGCAGAAAGGGAATCATGGAAATTGTTTCTTTCATCAGTATTGAAGATGATCCGCCAGACCTGATCTTATCATTCGCAATTTGGCAACCAGAGTTGGATGACATTAGAAGCCTGATTCTTATCCGAACCCCGAAATACGAATTCGTCCTAGATGAAACCGAGCGTGGAGTAAAAGTTTCTGACGAGGATTGGCTGAATGACGAAGATGACATGTTAGAGGAAATCGAATTTGGCGATGACTTTGTAAAAATCATCACCGATTACCATCAGTTCGAATTGGATTTAAGAAAAGTTGATAAAGAGGAAATTGAGCAAGCAAAGGCCATCCTTAAAAGAATGAACTTTGACAATCGCTTTGAAATGCGAATCGTCTAACAATTGCATCAAGATTGACCGGGTAAAGCCGGTGTTTTTCGGAGATTCAAAAAAAAAGATAATTGGGCAAACTCGATCCCGAAGTAGTAGATCATTTAGGAAGACTTCTGGAGTTAGAGGCAATATAACAACCTTTTCACCACTCATCAACGATGTTCTCTCATCTGCCTTGAAGGAAAATCCTAACAATATCCACTTAGGAGGTTGTCGGAGAATGCAAGATTACATTTTTCATATACAATATATAGTATTTTAGCTTACAATTAAGTACAATGTAATGTGGTCAGAATCTCAGAAGTTCTATTCTCGGACAGCCTCCTAGCGTAAAAAGTCGGAAAATAAACATCCAAAGCCCCCTAAAAGCATCATTGACAACCACCTGACCAATTCTTAACTTTTAGACCAAAAAGAACATTACGTGAGGAGAAAAGACAATTATGCGTTTTGATAAATTCACACTCAAGGCCCAGGAGGTTATCCAGAACTCTCAAGAGATAGCCTCTCAGAAAGGCCATCAACAGATAGAACCCGAGCACTTGCTCTATGCCGTCCTTGAACAGAAAGAGGGCATAGTTCCACCCCTTCTCGGGAAGATAGGTGTCAGGGAGGATGCTATCCTTCATGAGGTGAATGAGGCCCTGAATCAGTTACCTGCTGTTAGCGGGGCTGGATATGGAAGTGCCTATATCTCACCTCGCTCAAAAGGGGTGCTTGATCATGCCTTAAAGGAGGCTGCCCAAATGCGAGATGAATATGTGAGTGTAGAGCATATCCTTCTGGCAATAATTGAAGATAGGGAAGGAAAGGCGGCCAAAATCTTAACCTCACATGGATTAACCAGGGATACCATACTGAAGGCCCTCATAGATATAAGGGGCGGGCAGAGGGTAACTGATGCAAATCCAGAGGATAAATACAGGGCTATAGAACGGTTTAGTCAAGATCTTACAGATATGGCTGAAAAGGATAAACTCGACCCGGTAATAGGTAGAGATGATGAAATCAGACGTGTGATCCAGGTTCTTTCCAGGAGGACCAAGAATAACCCGGTTTTGATAGGCGAGCCTGGGGTAGGCAAAACTGCTATTGCTGAAGGTCTGGCCCAGAGAATCGTTCAAGGAGATATCCCTGAAACCTTGAAAGACAAAAGGGTAGTGGCTCTTGATATGGGCGCATTAATTGCAGGGGCAAAATATAGGGGCGAATTTGAGGATAGGCTTAAGGCCTTTCTAAAGGAAGTCACAGAGGCAGAAGGTTCCATTATACTCTTCATAGACGAGCTTCATACCCTGGTGGGCACTGGAGCAGCCGAGGGAGCAATGGATGCATCTAACATGCTCAAACCTGCACTGGCCCGGGGTGAGCTCAGGTGTGTGGGGGCGACAACAATCAAGGAATACAGGAAATATATTGAAAAGGATGCTGCCCTGGAGAGACGTTTTCAGCCAATTGTTGTGGCGGAGCCCAATGTAGAAGACACCATCTCCATATTACGTGGTGTTAAAGAGAAATACGAGGTCCACCACGGTGTCAGGATTAAAGACTCTGCCCTTGTCTCTGCCGCTGTGCTTTCCAACAGATATATTACTGATCGTTTTCTCCCTGACAAGGCAATAGACCTGGTTGATGAGGCAACCAGCAGGCTGAGGATAGAGATAGATAGCCTGCCATCTGAGATAGATGACCTTAGAAGAAAGACAACCCAGCTCGAGATAGAAAGAGAGGCACTCAAGAAAGAGTCAGATAATCCATCCAAGCAACGTCTAAAGAAGATAGATGAGGAACTGAAAGGCCTGAAAGAACAGGCAGATGAGATGACCAGCCACTGGCGCAAGGAAAAGGAGATTATTGCCAGGATACGTGAGATAAAGGAAAAGATAGACTCCGCTAAGTCAGAGGCCCAGCTTGCCGAGAGGCAGGGAGACCTGGCAAAGGCAGCAGAGCTTAGATACAGTACTATACTACAGCTGGAAAAAGGCCTGTCCGAGGAAAACAGCCAGCTCACCGGGCTTCAGTCCAACAAAAAGATGCTCAAAGAAGAGGTAGACAGCGACGACATTGCACAGATAGTCTCCAAATGGACCGGCATACCAATAGAGAGGATGATGGAGGGTGAAAGGGAGAAGCTGCTCAAGATGGAAGAGAGGATTGGGAAAAGGGTAATAGGACAAAGAGATGCTGTAATCGCTGTTGCCAATGCTGTTCGTAGGGCACGTTCAGGACTTCAGGAGCCAAACCGGCCAATAGGCTCCTTTATATTCCTTGGTCCCACTGGTGTAGGCAAAACCGAGCTTGCAAAGGCGCTTGCCGAGTTCCTGTTTGATGATGAGCAATACATGATCAGGATAGATATGTCCGAATATATGGAGAAACACTCGGTAGCGA
>CAZMUW010000232.1:0-2999 GCA_964569645.1 uncultured Desulfobacteraceae bacterium
AAGTCGCGCCAGGGCAGGCCATTATTCCATGTACGAGGCATAAACATCAAGCCTCAAAAAATCCACCTAATTTCAATAAGTTGTAGAGTTTCCGAGACGTTTAATTATCATGGATCTATCCCGGATCAGTCAATCAATACATTAAGGTGGCTAAGATTCACACCCAGTGCGCTGCACTCCTTTTTCAAGGAATTCAGGGCCACCCTGTCCATATTCCGGAATGAAATAATCACCTCGGAAATTTGATACCTTTCCATGATTTTACTCAGACGATCCTTTCCTCCAATCACGGGATATCCCAATAATCTCATGTTCTGCTTTCGGATATCGTCATCGATAAACCCTACCAGGGCCAGCCCTAAGTTCTGGTTTCGTTCGATTTCCTGCATAACGAGCTGGCCACCTGCCCCTGCACCATAAATAAGTGCCCTTTTTCCTCCCTTCGTGGCATTCTTGGAGGTAGCTTCACCCATCAGACGATACGAGAAGCGGGAGGCTGTCACAAGCACAAGCAAGATCATCCCGTAGATGACAAACAAGGTGCGGGAAAACCCCATGAAACGATAAATCCCTAAGTTAACCAGGACAGATAAGACTGTACCGGCAGTAATCGCCTTGACATAGGTGATCACGTCTCTCATACCTACATATTGCCATATACCTCGATAGACACCCAAAAGAAAAAAGCTAAAAAGCTGGCATGCCACGACAATGGGTAATGATTTGAGAAAGATAGGAAAATTTTCACCATAGACAGAGCTTTCAAACCTAAGCAGGTAGGAAGACCAATAGGCAAGCGGAATCAGGATAAGATCCAGCAGGACCTCGAACAGCCTTCTCTTGTAGGTTATCTCGATTAAAAGGGGAGTGAGCTTCCCCTTTTTAGCCTCAGAAAGGATGGATTCCTCCGGATATACCTTGACCTTGGCCAGGTTTATCCAGAAAAAGATGATAAAAAGGAGATAGATTGCTACAAGGACCAGGCTGACTCCTAAAGATAGACGGGTGGTGGTCATGGCCAGGAAGCCAGACACAGCAGCAAAAACATAAAGTATCAACACAGCGGTCCTCTCGGAAAATCCGATAGCTACCATGCGGTGAGAGGAGTGATCCCGCCCTCCAATGGAAATGGAGCGACCGGAAAGCTTCCTCATCAGGCTTACAAACGTAGTATCCAGGATAGGTATGAACAGTATCAGGATAGGAATGGCCAGTACGGATACCAGATGGCCAGATCGGGGGCCAGCCATCAATCCTGAAGCCTCTGTAGTCAGCCCGGCCAGGAGAAATCCAATAAAGAGGCTGCCGGAGTCGCCCATGAAGATGGAAGCCGGGTAGAAGTTATAGATCAAAAATCCTACTAAAGAGCCAAGGTAGACCGATAGGAAAAGGAGCGCCGGAAAAATACTCTCACCTCCAGAGGAAACCTGAGACAAAAACAGAAAAAAGCCTGCTATGAAGGCGGTACCTGCCGATAATCCATCCATATTATCTAAAAGATTAAAGGCGTTTGTGATGCCCACAATCCAGAAGATGCTTATCACCAGATTGGCCGTCATGGACTCGAACCAGTTTACCTGAAAGCCAAAGATGACCAATACAGAGGCAATAATGACCTGCCCCACCAGTTTGTGCTGGGGATTGATCTCAAAAAGGTCATCAAGGAGGCCAAGAAGAAAGATAGCCATGCCACCCAGGGCAAGAGGTAAAAGGGGTTTTATTGAGGTATGATAACCAAATGCAAAGGAAGCCAGTTGCCAGACCAACATCAGGGTGAAAAAGATGCTCACCCCTCCTAAAAGGCCGGTCGGTTTCTTGTGCCACCTGTCATCCCTGGGTCTGGCTACAAAATTCCCCTTAATGGCCAGGTGCCTTATCAGGGGGGTTAAGAATAGTGAGAGTAAAAAGGAGGCCAGGAAGGTAAAGGTATATAAAAGAAGGGGACTCATTTTTTATAATACTCAATCACACTCTGAATGATACCCTTAAGATCTGTCTTAGGCTCAAAATGAATAAGATTCTTTATCCTGGTGATATCCGGGCAGCGCCTCTGCATGTCCTCATATCCTGGTCCGTAGGCCTTTTCATAGGAGATGTATTCTATCTCAGACGAGCTCCCCGTCATCTCCTTAACTATCAGGGCAAGATCCTTAATGGTCACCTCCTCTGCATTCCCTACATTAAAGACCTGACCCACAGCCTCAGGTTCGGCCATAAGCTTTACCAGTGCATCGATGACGTCTGCAACATAGGTAAAACTCCTGGATTGGGACCCGTCACCATATACTGTAATAGGCTTGCTAATAAGGGCCTTCTGGACAAAATTGGGGACGACCATTCCGTATTGCCCGATCTGCCTCGGTCCAACCGTATTAAAGAGCCGGGTAATAATAACCGGTAGCTTCTTCTCCTCATAGTATGCCAGGGCCAGGAACTCATCCAGGGCCTTTGAACAGGCATATGCCCAGCGCCGCTTTGTTGTAGAGCCCATAAGAAAGTCCGTATCCTCCAAAAGGAGCTGAGTATTCCCCCCGTCCATGACTTTACCGTATACCTCGCTGCTTGAGGCAATAAGCAACTTTTTTTTATACCGATTTGCCATCATAAGAACCATCTCGGTCCCTTTCACATTTGTCTCAAGGGTCTCAACCGGTCGATTCATGATGAGCTTTACGCCAACGGCTGCAGCCATGTGATAGATCTGATCGCACTTGAACACAAGCTCATTCATAACAGCCTCGCTCAGGATCGTATCTACCACCAGATGAAATTTCTCCTTGTCTTGGTGCTGTTCGACATTCCTGAGACTCCCGGTGGACAGATCATCCACCACAAAGATCTCATCTCCCATCTCCAGGAGCCTGTCTACCAGATGAGAACCTATAAACCCTGCGCCGCCTGTGATCAGGATCTTCATTTTAAGTGCCACCTCTCTCGCCACATCTCCCACATCAAAAGGGACCACAGGCGATATTGATGGTTGGCCTGGCCGGAGAGGT
>CAZMUW010000233.1:0-2996 GCA_964569645.1 uncultured Desulfobacteraceae bacterium
CCAATCAAAGGTACCGCTTGGTAATAACTTATAATCTTATGTACGTCCCCCATTATAAGTTAAAATTTAAGGAGAATCAAGGAGCAAGCCAACCTAGTCAATAACGTCCCGGAACATTTTCATGTCAAAATCGCCACTCTAAGCTAAAAATCCTAGCAATATTCACAATCTTTTATTGTAATATCAAACAATTACCTTGGTCCGACCCAAACCATAGTGTATCTCGGAAAGGTGTGCGATGCAGAGGCAGTGAGGTGGGTTGAGAACCTCTATGCATAGGCAAAGTCAATTCAGGGTGAATGCCATACTGACTTCACCCTGAAAATTCAACTCCTTGGGATATGTTTTGGATATCTCAGGATTTCAATGCCTTTGATATTTGCCGAAGCATAGCAGATATGAAACTTTTACGTCGCAAAAAATGCGATTTGCGACGTTTGTTCTTATAATTTCAGTAAGTTAAAGGGGCCTAAGAGAAAATAAGATAAACTGAAAAGAAAAAGACTTGACAAGAGCTTATTGTGGTAGTATATTTACCACATGGTACAAAATTTACCACAGACGCTAGGATACGAGGTGATAAGTAACCAACATCAACCTAGATTGTGTTAGTCAAGGAAGGAGGTGAAATAATGTTCGGCCAATTTGTTAAAAAAGAACGATTGGCTCGAGGAGTTGGCTTAAGAGAATTCTGCAGAAAGCTGGGAATTGACGCAAGCAATTGGAGTAAGGTTGAGAGAGGAACCCTCGCTCCTCCTCAAGATGAGAAAAAGCTAAAAAAGATTGCAAAAGTATTAGGAATTCATCAGAACACCGACAAATGGAAGGCTGTGAAGGATAAGGCCAATATTGATGCGGGGATTATCCCCAAAGATCTTTTGTCAGATAAGGAAGTCCTTAATTCACTTCCGATGTTTTTCAGGACAATAAGGAGCGAAAAGCCTTCACCTGAGGAACTGGACAAACTAATCCGTAAGATTAGAGAGGAGAGTTAATTGGGAGATTGGTCAGAGATCCGATGCAAGTGGATTAGTAAGGAGGATCTGTGGAAGACTGTTGGCATTTTCCGCCAAGAATACTGGCCAGAAGATAGTCTCCCAGTTGATATGGAGAAGATCGTGGAACAAGGACTTAAATTGAGTATTGAGCCAGTTCACTCCCTACTAAAAGACTTTGATATAGATGCGTTCCTGAAGCTAGATTTAACCGGAATAGTTGTGGATTATGATTGCTTTATGGAAGAGCGGTTTCAAAACAGGATGCGCTTTTCATTTGCGCATGAGGTAGGGCATTTTGTGCTTCACAAGAATGTCTATGGGGGGATTCCTCTTTCGAATCCTGAAAATTGGAAAGAGCTAGTTTTGAATATGCCTGAAAGAGAATATCGCAATTTCGAGTGGCAGGCTAATGAATTCGCGGGGCGTCTTTTGGTGCCCCGCGAAAGACTAGTTGAGGAAGTGGATAAGATCTATGAAACAATCAAAGAAACTGACCTACTCCCATATTTACGTGATGATCCTAGTGCAGTCTTGTCCAGAGTAAGCCCAGTTCTCTGTAAACCATTTGGCGTATCAGAGAATGTGATCGAAAGGAGGGTAGAAAGAGAGGAGGTGTGGCCACCAAATCAAATTGCAGGGCTCTAAAGCTAGCCCCGTTATTTGTTCCAAACGGGGTTTAAAAGAAACCATAGAAGGTGAAAACGAGAAAAAGCCACCGGGTTGGGTAGAACCTGGTGGCTTCATGAGATGTTGCGATGGGTTTTCTAGCTTGTTCGGGCCATCGCAAACTGACTATGGACCCAGTGCTGGGCCGCAGTAGTTATTTATTTCTATATCAAGCGCTGGTTCCCTTGTCAATCCCATCAGCGACAAGCCGGGAGGTCAATATGGAGAAATAATCTGGAGTCATGAGGAGAACTGTGAGCTCTTTGAGCGGTGTATATCTTAGCTAAAGTCGAGGAAAATGGGTAAGCGGCCCGCTCGGTTCCCACGTAGAATGATAACCTTAAATATGGAGTATTCAAAGATGGCAAATCAATACAGATACGGACGTGGTAAAGAACAAAAAGTAGCCCAAAGCCTAAGAGGTAGAGGTGCAAAAATTAAAGTAAGTCCGGGAAGTAAAGGGTCGGCGGATTTAAAAGCTACCTTTCCTAGCGGAACAAAATGGAATGTCCAGGTAAAGTCCACTAGAAGTGGCAAACCTGCACAACCAAGTGGACACGACCTTGGTCGGTTGAAGCAGAGCTCAACGAAGACAGGTGCGACTCCTGTAATTGCTAACGTTACTCAATCCGGAATAGAATTCAAATCTGCCAGCTCGGGAAGGACTCTGAAACCACCAACTAAGAAAAGATAGTGTAATGAGGGGCTAGCTGAAAGGTTGGCCCCCAATTGAATGAATGAAGTGAGGGTCGGGATAGAGCTGAGGCGCGCACAGTCTTAGGGTTCGGTGGCTTATCCATAGCTTTCGCTATGGGCCTCAGTCCGACTCCCATACCTCACGTTTCCCCAGGCCCCCCGTTTCATCCCGGACAGTCGGATTTTCCGAGTCCGGTTGGCGACCATGGCATTTCCCCAAGCAGCCTTCCCTACACAGTGGAGGCTTAAGCGCTGGCTCACATACACCCCTCGCTACATAGGTTTGCTGTCTGACTCGTGTTGGAGACTTTGTTGACCACCTTACTGGGCACTGTGTCCCGTGATGGTTTCTTTCCAACACCGCCATGTGCCGAGAGCCCCTTTGCCCAAAACCAGGCGTTACCTGCTTTTGGCATGATATCGTGCATCATGTCAGAGGGCATTACCCCTCCTTCATAGCTCATACTGGCTGTCGGGTAGAAATACGGCGCGCGCAGCCTTAGGGTTCGGTGGCTTATCCACTGGTTTGCCAGTGGGCCTCAGTCCGACTCCCATAGCCCACGTTTCCGCAAGCCCCCCTCTCATCCCGGACGGTCGGATTTCCCGAGTCCGGTTGGCAGCAGCAGCTTTCCCCAG
>CAZMUW010000234.1:0-2964 GCA_964569645.1 uncultured Desulfobacteraceae bacterium
AAAATCTGACATTATTCCTCCCTCCAAGCTTTCTAAATTTCATCCTTCTTTGACGAAATGGGTCAAAAAACCATTTCCAACTTTAGGCACTTTAGCCCTGGCCTATATGATTACTATGCTGATTCGAGAGCGTACTGGCTTATTGACATAGTAGGCCGATTAGATGCATAGCGCCAGGGCAGGCTTTAGGCACTTTAAGCTTCTTTGTTAGAACTGGAATCAAAGTTATAGCCGGCCTTTTTATAGTTCTCGAGGGCCCTCTCTTTTAGAAGGTTATCTTTTGTTTTATGTGAGTGTTTGTCAGCCAACTCTGCTGCATGACTGTAGAGACCTGCCTTTTCGTAGTCGGTTATCTTTCTTTCTACTCCGGTATATTCTGGTGATGGATCAATAACTGCGGCATGACACCATGAAATAATCTTATTAACTCTTTTACCACAATTTGGGCAATGTGCAAGGGGTTTCTCATTAATGCCCTGGATATACTCAAAGGCTTGCCGGCACATCTTGCAAGCTTTTTCAGGAATCTCTGCCTCGTATTCGTAAATAGGCATAGAATTGATAACCCTTTTAATATATTAACCTACTTTTTACCATAAAATGTCGTAATAGTCTATCACCACTTTTTGTCCATGCAAACAAAAAATCGGGAAATCGCCTCATCCTAAATCAGGGTTGACATTTTTGGGCCACAAGTCTATTTTTTACCCTCTCAAGAGGGTAGGTTTTTTATTGACTTTTCCATAGAGTTACGGTAACCTAAATTTATTCTGAAATATTGGAGGGTTAGAATGTATGCAGTCATGCAAACGGGCGGCAAACAGTACAAGGTAAAACCGGGTGAAGAGTTAAGTGTTGAAAAATTGGATGGCAAGGCGGGAGATGAGATTTATTTTGATAACGTGTTGCTTGTTTCCAAAGAGGATAAGGTGACAGTCGGGAGGCCTGTTTTGAAAAATGCCAGGGTGGTAGCTAAGATTACCAGGCATGGAAGAGGGCCTAAGATAGTTATATTTAAATATAAAAGAAGGAAGGGATATAGAAAAAAACAGGGTCACAGACAGGACTTCACAGCAGTAAAAATAATTGAGATCGAGGCATGAATTTCGTTATTGGTTATTTGTTTCCTGATAACGATTAACGTATAACGAATAACCAGCAACGAGAAAAGGAGATAAAGATGGCACACAAAAAAGCAGGCGGCAGCTCCAGGAATGGCAGAGACAGCTCAGGAAAGAGACTAGGCGTAAAGAGATTTGGTGGCCAGCCTGTTAAGGCTGGCTCAATAATCGTCAGGCAAAGGGGAACCAGTATCCAACCAGGAAATAATGTAGGTGTTGGAAGAGACTACACACTTTTTGCAAAGATCGATGGGACAGTTACCTTTGAAAGATCGGGTAAGTACAGAAAACAAGCAAGTGTCTATGCCCCTTAATAGCAAGAGAAAAAGTGCCTAAAGTATTTAAAGTGAGCTAAAGTGCCTAAAGTTTCGCCTGTTGTTGGTTTGAAACAAGTAACAAGTAACCAGTAACGAGTAACCAGTAACGAGAATGGGATTTGTTGACGAGGCTGAGATTACCGTAAAATCAGGTGACGGGGGGGCTGGTTGTATAAGTTTTAACAGGGAAAGATTTATACCAAAAGGGGGACCTGGTGGAGGGGATGGAGGAAAGGGTGGAAATGTTTTGTTAAAGGCTACCAGAAGGCTCCATTCCCTGTACGATTTTGGATCCAGGCGTTATTTCAAGGCCCAAGACGGCAGGCCTGGGAGAGGTAAAAATAGTTCAGGAAAAAAAGGCAGGAATATCGAAATCCTGGTCCCGGTAGGGACCATGGTAAAAGACAGGGAAACAGGAGAGTTGCTGACTGACTTAGTTCACGATAACCATCAGATAGTATTGGTGGAGGGAGGAGAAGGTGGTAAAGGAAATAAGCATTTTGCTACTGCAACCAACAGGTCTCCCAGGTTTGCCCAGGAGGGTCAGAAGGGAAAAGAAAAAAGATTCAAACTGGAGCTTAAGCTTATCGCGGATATAGGTATTATAGGTTTACCTAATGTTGGCAAATCTACACTTCTGTCACGTCTTTCCAATGCACATCCCAAGATAGCCGACTATCCCTTTACAACTCTTGCCCCTCACTTAGGGGTTATTGTTTTTGATGACGAACAATCTCTAACTATTGCTGATATTCCCGGCCTGGTAGAAGGTGCAAGCAATGGCAGGGGTTTAGGGCATAGATTTTTACAACATATTGAGCGGACTTCCTTTCTTTTGCACATGCTGGATATATATCACCCAAGTTCCGGAGACGCTCTCAAGGATTTTTTTATAGTACACGAAGAATTAGAATCATTCCATCCATCCCTGATTAAAAAGGATCAGATGATAGTAATAAACAAGATCGACCTAAATCCTATAAATAACAAAAGTATTGAGGAAACTTGCCATGCCTTTAATGAGCTGGGCTATGAGTGCCTGGCAATCTCTGCCCTTACCGGAGAAGGAATAGAGGAGCTCAATCAATTACTGAAGGACAAGGTTCTCCCATAATTAAATAGTATAGGAAATCCCATTTTTAAACCAATAAAGACTGGTCAAAAGCATGTGATGGTCATTTTTGTTTCTTTAACTTTAGGCACTTTAAACTTTAGGCACTTAACTTGATGTATCGGAATTTCTCATATTGAAATTATAGGTCTTTTATTGCCAATGGACTCATCCAGCCACCTGCCCGCCATCGCGAGCGCTCAGGCGAGGCGGGCGGGCATGGAACGATGGCCCGCCCTGGCGCGACTTGCTTGGAAAACGCTTTTTCTGCATTACTTCCAAAATGGAGTGAATGCAACTCCGGCATTACAAGTCAGGTCTGGGCCAGGGAGTATTGGGGCGAAGCCCCTAAGTTCGTGTCTAAAGTGAGCTAAAGTCCGTTATGAACCCAACAAACCCAACAAACACAAAGAAC
>CAZMUW010000235.1:0-2943 GCA_964569645.1 uncultured Desulfobacteraceae bacterium
AAGCAATAGAGGAAAATGCTCCTCCACTCGTCGGTTTGAGGCGGAGCTTCGCTAGAAGAGACAATTCAAACCGTCGCAAATGGGGGCCTAAAAAAGCGTTGCAGTTGACGTGGGCTCGATCTCGCGCGCTGTGGACGTCGATTGCCCCGATAACGATTTTTGGTTGTTGCAGCGTGGTTGGTGTTGTTGGTGCGCCCACGCAACTGAACTTGATTGGGCTCCCAGGGTAATCCTCAAATTACAGTTTCTTTCATTGAGATGAGGTAACATGACAAAAAGCAGAAAGATGTGGGTCTTCAGTCCTCCAAAGCAAGCCAAACCTGAAGTGCCAAATGCCGTTAAGGCAAATGTGTCAGCAGAGGCGAACAATCTCATTGATACTGTTTTGAAGCCGAAACACGTTAAACCTTCTACCGGAGGCGAGCGTTTTAACTACATTGTTGATATTTATTCGAAATGGTATCGCAATTATTTTTACTTCTGCTCCAAGTATGCTTGCCCTGGCCCGAATGCTATTTCGCCATATTTTGAGGCCAAATTTGCTCGTCTGGAATATGTTGGCGATGAACGCTTTAATCTTGCATACATGAGACACACAGAGAAGTGGTGGGAGATCTACACCGAATTATCCTTGGATGAATGCTTGGCAGCTATCAGGGATGAGCCTCACTTCCTACCGTAAAGAAGGGGCACTTAGGATTGACGGTGGGGCCAATTCTTTGCCATTGGGAAATAGAAGGACAGCCTAACAAGTCACTCATCGTGCCAAGGTAAATCCGAGACCTTGGGAATCCCGTTAGGTCGGGATGAAATGGGTTATTGTTACCCAGTGGGTGATCTCGACACTCTGTGTCGGGAAAGTCCTCCCTGACTAAAGCCTGGCCAGCAGCCTGCCCGCAACGCTCTCGCTTGCGAGGCGGGCGGGGTCAGTAGCTGAATCCGCAGGCAAAACCGGTAACGGGAGTCTGAAGCCGGAGGAAGCAAGGATGCAGGCTCTGTATTGAGCCCCGAAATACCTGCCCGCCATTGCCAATAAAGAAGATCCATACAGCACATGAAATGACAGGCGATGGCAGGCAGGCAGCAGTCCGGTCTGCGCTATGGCGAGTGGACAGGACACCACCGGGGTCTGAGACCAGGACTCCGTCTCGTAGAGACTACGTCTCGGAGAGGCATGTATTCATGGGGGTAACTCGGAAATCCTTCGGCAGACTCAGGAAAAGCTTTAGCGGATCATAGTACCGATGGCCAGAAGGGAGTATGATCTGGCAGGGAAGGTGGGGAACCGAGGCCCAAGGAACCCACTGTAGGGAAGGTGAAGCCGGGCATAACGTTCTGCTAAAGGGAACTACGCCAGGTACTCAGAGACCATAAACCGTATCACCTGACTTTGGCGGAGTGCAATACAGACATTTAAGTGGTTGTCTGTGGGCGACATAGTTATGCGCCAAACGGGGTATCGCCTGTTTGGTTTGCCATTGGCGCATAGCCTTTGGCTACCGAGGAACCGTATGAGGGAAATCTTCACGTCCGGGTATGTTTGTGGGGAGGGCGCCGGGGGACCGATGCCTTTACCCGGAAGCCGACAGAAAAAACACTGCGGCTGAAGAGCGGGTTAGATTTCTCGGTAATAAGTCCCATGCAGAAATCACGAATACATATTTTACGATTAATGTCGCAAAGAATATGAACAGGAACCCTGTTGCACAATTTAATAAACCATCTGAAGAATAAGATGATTAGAAGGTTTTTCTCATGAATACTAAAAACAAGGAATTTCAGATTTTTGACCCGAATCCCTCAATCAGGTTCGCTTTAGAGTTTTTTTTTAAAGCCGGCATTTCCCGTTTTGCCTTGATCGGCAAATTAGCGATGTGGATCTATTTAGAGGATGAAAGCCAGCATGAATACACCAGGGATGTTGATTTTGCTGTATTTTTTAGGGAGATCATCAAGATCGAAGATGAGGCGTCTAAACAGGGCTTGAATTATGAACAACTGCACATCGGAGGAATCGGTATACGGGAAAAAGGGTTGAATATCGACTTTATTGACCGTAGATTACATGGAGTAGATCAATTATTTACTGAAGCCATAGAAAATGCCTCTGGGGAAGTATATGTTGATGGGAATCCTATCCCTGTAGTTTCACTAGAACATCTCATCGCTATGAAAATCGTTTCAGGTGAGCCCAAAGACGATAAGGATTTAAAAACATTGTTGGCTTTAAAGGAGGTTAACTATGAAAAAGCCAGAAGTATTGTAGAGAAATATTTGGGGTCCATTATAGCAGAACGTTTAGATGTGTTTGCTAGAGAGGTGGGATTATTACCGAAACGAGGACCTTATATCTATGGAAAGTAATCAATTTTCATTTTTATATCTGACATAAGTATTCAACAACCCAAGATAAGTGCTGAGATTAAAAAGAAATCTAACCACAAGTTGGAGCAGACGGCTGGAAGCAGGGGCTCTCAAGGATTCTCATTTTTATGAAGGTTATCAGTTTTTCAGTGGCCCTGGCTTTGAACCCGCCGCTGCTCAACTTAAACGTTAGGCGTTTATCGCCCACAGTCAGTATCACTCAAACTTCACAAATCAGCTGTAACGAACTTAGTTCGCTTCGCTCACAATTGGAATGTTGGAATAATGGAATGATGGAATAATGCGTTTTGGGGAAATGGGATATTGGGAAATTGACAAAATCGCTCTTGACAGCGAAGTTAATAAAAGAGTATCTTTCATTCAATATCAACATTCCAATATTCCACCATTCCATTATTCCAAGTGCAAGGCAAGAACTCAAGCCTCAAAAAATTCTTTTGATTTCAATAAGTTGTAGAATTTCCGAGACGTTTTATTGACACTGTCTCAAAATATGTTACTACTTGTAGTATGATCAAAAGCTTTAAGCACAAGGGGCTTGCTGAACTTTTCGAGCGT
>CAZMUW010000236.1:0-2923 GCA_964569645.1 uncultured Desulfobacteraceae bacterium
TAACACGAGTGACAGGATTTCTTATATTTTTTCCTGAACATCCCTGGCCCAGACCTGGCATGGCAAGATGCGGTGATGGAAAGTGAGGCATTCATAAGCAGTGAAAACAGTTGTATATCCACATCCCGTCGCACCAGGGCAGGCTGACTTGCAAGGGCTGAGTTCTATGGTTACCGCTTCCGAAGTATTCCAGCCACAACATAGTGTTCCATGCAACTCGCGCCAGGGCAGGCCTGTATATCCTGTCCAAAAAATGGGATTTCCTATACTATCCAGTTATTACGCAACCTTGATCAAGCTGGATCGAGCGGCACACTTGCTTATCTCTAAAGTAGTTCATCAGGTCCTCCAAGGTAAAGGGATGTCTTATCCGAACGGTTCCAGGGAAGGATATCGAAGGCCTGCCAGCAGGGGTTGCAAGGATGACGGTGTTGCCCTGGATTCTCGGATCACTGGCCAGATGATGACAAAGCTCCCGACACTTCTCCTCCAGCATGGCACAATCCACCACCACAAAGTCCGGTCGGAACCGATCAATAAGAAGTGAGCATTCATACTCGCAACTGGCGAATTGAAGGTGTATGCTTTCCCTTTTCCCTTCACTAAGCAGGGGCTCTCTACAGGTATCATTATCTGTGATCACCAGCACATTGAAGGGCCTTCCTAGGTGATATCGGAAGTAGGAACATTTCTCGCATGAACTGGAGTTGGACATGCCTTTGAAGCCAATTTTCTTGGAAAGATGGTTCATCTCGAAACACTTGAGCGCTTGTGTCCGGTATACCAGGCAATCCAGGCATTCCTGCTTGACCTCGCCTTCACCCGCAAAGAATTCCCAGCAGTATAAGAGGCTCTTTTCTGAAGGAGGGGAAGCAATGGAAGGGGTGGCTGGTTCTGTCTTGTCAAGAAGTCCATTGATATTTTCCTTGGAGATGCGGTAGTGACCTCCTGCGGTCCTCAATGCGGAAATCCTGCCCTGCTTAATCCACTTCAAGATCGTATCAGGAGTGACCGAGAGCGATTTTGAGGCTTGGCCAGTAGACAGATAATTCATGATTTTAGTCTTTTCTCCTCCCTACTTATTACTACCCTCGGCTTTTTTTATTCATTTTATGGATTTTGTTCTCTGGGTTTCTTGTCCCTTCTGCATCTTTAGCCTGCTTATTTTCTGGTCAATATATTAAAGGGCAGACATGAAGTACCACATTGTGGTATATACTGACCTGTTATAAAACCATTGTCAAGCTTTTTTTTTAATTTTTACTTAACTCTTTAGATAATATGATGGAATATCATTGAAAAAGACATAGAGGATGGAGATGGTATTGGACAAATTATGAGATAAGATAATAATCAGTTAAAGATATGCAATTATAAGACTTTCTAGGGGTGACAGCATAGAGGACGTCTCCTCTTTTTTATTTCGGATAGAAATTCGATAAGGTTCCCCGGCTCTCCCGTAGCGTCTCATCCACCCACTTGCGGTCAACGATCCGAAAGTCAATACTATGCATGTTAGAGGGAGGAGGTTTACCAACCCTTGCTCCCTTTCGATCTATTTACTAGCAACAGTGGTGCCAATCGGAATAGATCTCATGGATTTAGATAGAAAACCTAAAAATATGGATTATTTCAATGGGATATAGATTTAGATCAAAACTGGGAACAGGCTTTTGAGCTTATTGACAAATTGTGCAGAATGGAAAGTGGAGCTTTCCGTCAAAACCTTGACACCATATAATCAGAAATATGGCCCACTTTTAGGCACAGATGAACTTAAGAGACATTGATTGTGAACCTATAGATCTCATTCTTCTCAAGGGAAAGTCAATTTCCGTAGCTATGCAATCCGGGCAGCAGATTCACCCCGAAATATGTAAAAAGAACAGCCATAAACCCGATGATGGAAAGATAGGCGATCCGCCTGCCATGCCAGCCCCTCATCATCCTGGCGTGCAACAAGGTTGCATAAATAAACCAGGTAATCAGAGACCATGTCTCTTTGGGGTCCCAGGACCAGTAACTCCCCCAGGCTGAATTGGCCCAGACAGCTCCTGTTATTACCCCGATAGACAGGAAGAGAAAGCCGAACGTTACCATTTGATGTGTCAACTCGTCCAAGACATTAGACTCGGGAAGACGAGCAAGCAGATGGCTTTTGCCCTCTTTATCGCTTTGCTTAAAAAGATACATCAAGCTTATCCCGAAGGTTATTGCAAAGGCAGCGTATCCAAGAAAACAGGTAATAACGTGGACAATCAACCAGTTACTTTTCAATGCAGGGACCAGCGGCTGGATACGATCACTTACATTAGGGGAAAGTGAGGCATAGGCCATCGCCAGAAAGGCAATGGGAGTTGCAAACGCTCCTATAATACGACTTTCATACCTGCGCTCGATTACAAGGTAGATAAGAACAATGGTCCATGAGAAAAAGACCAGGGATTCATACATGTTTGAAAGCGGGGCATGACCGATGCCAAGCCTGTATGATTCTACCCATCGCATGATCATGCCTCCAGCATTACCCACAGCGCCTAATATGGCTGTCCATGTAGCCAGTCTGCCCGGTAGCGGTTTCTTGAAAACCCAGGAGGCGATGTATAAAAATGCCGCCAGGCCGTAGACAAATGTTACAATCGATAACAGATTTGAACTGTTCATAGACTATCCCCTTTCGCTTTGCCCCATTCGTTATTCGTTATTGGTTCTTAGTTATTCGATTAACGATTAACAAATAACTACTTGCTCGTAACTGCCCTCTGCTCTCTGCCCTGCGCTCCGCCGTTACTACTGAGAGCATCAAATAGTTTGCAATGTCGGGAAGGGGCATGAGGTCTTTTCTGCAGTGACTGGTGGGAGGCCGCTGTGCTTTTCACGACTTATCAGTGGGGGAAGCCGCAGCCCCCGACTTGTCGGGGGA
>CAZMUW010000237.1:0-2914 GCA_964569645.1 uncultured Desulfobacteraceae bacterium
CAAAACTCTTTCCGGGCCTGGCAGAGAAATTTGATGTGGCCAAGCTGGACAGGGCTAAGATTGTTACCCTTGAATATGCAGGGAAAAGGAGCGAGGCTGCTATTTTGAACCAGGCGTCTCCGACGGATGTCGGATCGCCGCTTCAGCTTGAAAAATATTTTAAAGGCGGCAGCCTGGCAGGTCAGACACAGCTTGACCTTTTTCAACAGGCAAAGGATGGTTCGGATGATAACTGGCAGAACCTGATTGTCCAGAGGGATAACCTGCAATTCCTAAAGACCTGCTACAGGAATGCCGACCCGTTGATCAAGGACAGGGTCAAAGGCAAGGTAAAGCTGGTCTATATTGATCCGCCGTTTGCGACGAGAAGCGATTTTGCAGCGAAAGACGGGGAGGATAGTTATACAGATAAAGTAGCTCGTGCCGAATTTGTTGAATCTCTCCGTGAACGCCTTATCTTTATGCGAGAATTGTTGAGTGAGAATGGCTGTTTGTACGTGCATCTTGATCAAAGGATGAGTCATTACCTCAAGGTCGTGATTGATGAAATATTTGACGGGAAGAATTACCTGAATGAGATTATCTGGCAAAGAACCTCTGCCCGTAGTGACTCTCATAGCTATAATCATATTCACGACACGGTTTTTTTATATTGCAAATCAGATGATTTAACTTTCAATGTTCAATATACTCCCTACAATCAGTCTTATCTTGATAATTTTTATCGTTATGTTGATGAAAACACTGGCAGACGATTTACGGTAAGTGATTTAATGGCGGCAGGCACCAGAAAAGGTTTTTCTGGTCTACCTTGGCGGGGAATTGATCCAAACGCCCGCAATAATCATTGGAAATACACCATTGATAAACTCGATAGTCTAGACGAAGAAGGAAGGATTTACTGGCCTAAAAAGGAAGGCGGTGTTCCAAGGTATAAAAGATACCTGGATGAGATGCCGGGGGTTCAACTTCAATCTATATGGACAGACATAAATCCCATTGCTTCTCAAGCAGCTGAGAATTCTAACTACCCCACCCAAAAACGCGAAGCCTTACTTGAACGAATCGTCAACGCCTCTTCCAACCCCGGCGACCTCGTTATGGACATCTTTGCTGGTTCAGGTACCACCGCAGCGGTGGCGGAAAAACTTAGCAGGAGCT
The DNA here is from genome assembly GCA_964569645.1 of uncultured Desulfobacteraceae bacterium. Lineage (GTDB taxonomy): Bacteria > Desulfobacterota > DSM-4660 > Desulfatiglandales > B25-G16 > JABXJZ01. The sequence goes on from CAZMUW010000237.1 coordinate 1,162, forward strand.
GGATTGTATGCGATTTCGGCAAGCATGCCATATACACCATGCAGAACAGGGTGCTCAGGATTGGCGAGTCAAAAGCACTCGGTGAGGATGTAAGGAAAAACCAGAAATACGGCAAGCCGCCAAAACCGTTCTGTGTGGTTTCCACAGGCGCCTATAATTTCTCACGAATTATGAAGCTCCGGGAAAACAGGGATGCCTATATCGATTTTGTGCTGGGGCTTTTTCAGCTAAGCCGGGATGAAAAGGATTTATCAGGCAAATACAGGCTTACTAATATCTTTGGCGAAAAGGACGGCAATCCGGTGGAGGTCTATCCTGTTTGGGATGATGAGTATCTAAAAAACATCAGAATTGATGAGGGCTATCTCAAGGGAATCATTTTGCAATCCGGCGGCAGATTAAAGGGCACCTACTATATCATCACACCGGAGACCTGCGCCCTGATCGGTGATACCGTCATGAAAAACAGCACTGGTGACGAGGTGCATTTTAAACTGCTCAAGTTTCCTTATAAAATACTGGAAGACGTCTCTCGCAGTTTTCAAATCCATGAACAGCCAAGCTCCCAAGAAAATGTTAATAACCTTATCAATTCCACGGGCTTCTATTTTAATGACAATGTGGAAATCGAAGCCGAAAAAACAAAAGAGGGTTTGAAGATCACTAGGTTTGAGACAAGGATCCTGGACAAACACGGAGACCGTTTAAAAGGACTTGACGGGCTTGCCATGCTTCTTGTTGATGTTGATTATAACGGTGAGATTTTTGATATGGACAGGACCATATTTGCCAATGACATTAGCGAAAATGGTGAGATTAAGTTGGCCGGTTTAACAGAGGCTATTGCCGTTATAGCCATTGATAAGCATGGTAATGAGAGTAAACCGGTTATTGTATAGGTGGAAGGTAATTCATGGCTAAACAAAAAATCAATGTTAAGGGAACTGAAATAGTACTTTTTTCAAAGGAAAAGGGAGATTATATCTCACTTACCGATATAGCAAGGTACAAAGATTCGGAAAGAAGTGATTATATCCTACAAAACTGGATGAGAAATCGAAGCACTATTGAATTTATCGGTTTGTGGGAACAAATACACAACCCCAATTTTAATTCCATCGAATTCGATGGGTTTAAAAATGAAGCTGGTTCAAATAGTTTCACCCTTACACCAAAAAAATGGATAACCGCAACAAATGCAATAGGTGTCATTTCCAAGGCCGGCAGGTACGGCGGGACCTATGCCCATCAGGATATAGCCTTTGAATTTGCATCATGGATAAGCGCCGAATTCAAATTATATCTCCTTAAAGAGTTTCAGAGACTAAAACAGATTGAGGTTGAACAAAAAAATTTAGAATGGAATGTGTCCCGCACACTTGCCAAGGTTAATTACCTTATACATACCGATGCCATAAAAGAAAACCTGATTCCTGAAAACATATCTGAAAGCAAACGAAAATTTGTTTATGCAGATGAAGCAGACTTATTAAACATTGCATTATTTGGGAAAACTGCAAAAGAATGGCGAGAAAAATATCCGGATTTAAGAGGCAATATCAGGGATTATGCTACCTTAGAGCAGCTGGTTGTTCTTTCAAATATGGAAAGCTACAATTCGGAACTCATCAAAATGCAGATACCATCAGATAAAAGATTAAAAAGACTGAATAAGATCGCAATCGACCAAATGAAAGTATTTGTTGAAAACAGATCAATTAAGAAGCTGAAAGAATAAAATGGCGAAAAAAGC
>CAZMUW010000238.1:0-2908 GCA_964569645.1 uncultured Desulfobacteraceae bacterium
AAATCGGCCAGTATCTCTTCCAGATTTGGTGATCCGATCTCCTGTAAGTCATAATATACCCTTGTGTTCGGTTTCTTGATGTCAATGATCCTGCTCAGATCGATGGGCGTGCCGATGACAACCGCGTCACATTCGGTATTGTTGATGGTTGTCTCCAGGTCCTTTAACATCACCTCGCCATACCCCTGGGCGGGAAGTAACGTTCCGATCTCCGGATAGAGCTCAAACGTCTCCAACAGCCTGCCCACAATATAAGGCCTGGGATCAACCAGTCCGGTTGCGCCGAATTTTTCAGCCGCAACTGTCCCGGCACCGATCTTCATCTCACCGTGTGTCAGGGTTGGGCCGTCCTCTACAACAAGAACCTTCTTCCCCTTTATCACGGAAGGATCTTCCACCTTGATGGTTGAGGCGCTGTCAACCACAATCGCACCCGGGTTTACTGCGGCGATGTTCCTTCTTACTGTCTGGATGCCTGCGGCATCAGCACTGTCCATCTTGTTGATCACCACAACATCCGCGATCCTCAGGGTAACTTCACCGGGATAATATGTCAGTTCGTGACCCGGTCGATGGGGGTCTACCACTGTTACATGTAAGTCGGATTTGTAAAACGGGAAGTCATTGTTTCCGCCATCCCAGAGTATGACATCACAGCCGTCAGGGTCCTCTTCGGCGGCCCTGACAATCGCCTCATAGTCAACGCCAGCATATATGACATTGCCGCGAATCACATGGGGTTCATATTCTTCCATCTCTTCAACAGTACAATTATGTTTCTCCAGGTCGGAGATCTGGGCAAAACGCTGAACCTTCTGAGCCACAAGATCGCCATAGGGCATGGGATGACGGATGGCAACCACCTTCAGGCCCTTTGCCATTAATATCTCGATAATCCTCCTGGAGGTCTGGCTCTTGCCGCAACCCGTTCGGACGGCACCCACCGAAATGACCGGCTTACTGCTTTTGATCTGGGTGTCGCCCGGACCCAGTAGTACGAAGTTGGCACCGGCCGAGCAAACCAGGGCACTCACGGCCATTACATGTTGATAAGAAACATCACTGTAAGAGAACACGCAGTCATCCACATTCAGATCCTTGATCAGCTTGGGAAGCCCTTTTTGTTCATAGATGGGGATACCATCAGGATACAGATCCCCCGCCAGCTCGACAGGGTACTTTCTGCCCGCAATATCGAAGATCTGGGTAGCAGTGAAAGCAACCACTTGGTAGTTCTCATTGCCCCTGTAATAGGTATTAAAATTGTGGAAATCTCTTCCGGCTGCACCCAAAATAACGACATTTTTCTTTACCATAATTTTATCCCCTTTTTTAGTTTAGACAGGGGCTGTTCCCCTTGAACAGTCCCTGTCTGTAAGTTAACAGTAGGTTTTATTCTTTAGAATCCCTCTACCTGTTTTGGTAAGTAATCTTCACAAGTGCCTTCCCGGTAAACATCTGCGGATCCGCAGTGCAGGCCGCCACCAAATGCCGACACATCATAGAGTGGAACCGGAATAACCTCAAAACCATGCTTATCGAGCAGTTCTATAACAGGAGTCTCACTGGCTTCAACACAGACGGTCTTCGGATCGAGCACGAGAAGGTTCAGGTTAAGCCAGATGCTGCAGAAGGTCATTGGCCTTTTCTTGTCAAGAACCGATTTCGGGCCCTCTATAATCTCCCAGTCATTCTTCTCGAACAGTTCCCTTTGCGCCTTTTCCAGAGGTGTTCGAACCGGATTGAAGATCACCAGGCCAGGGCGAAGGGGAACGAGGGTTGTGTCCATATGCCATGGCGTGAGCTCCCTATACCTCACCCTATGGATTCGATGGTCAGGATAATGTCGTCGTAGCCAGTCAATACCGGCATCATTGGTAACCATTGACTTCTGGACAAAAAGATCCTTTCCGAAGCGCACAACATCGGCGGCATCGAACAGCGGTTCCTGTTCAGTTGGTATCCAGTCGCTTTTTTCTGCGCGCTCATACTTCTCTTCTTCGCTTAGGGAGTTCCATTTCTCCCAGAAGTCCTTCTTGTAGGTGTGCTCTGCCAGACGCGGTTTGGGCGCCGCTTCCATGCGAAAGTTCGGATCTTCTTTAAAGTACTGTTCCAGCAATGGGCGGTAGCAAAGATACTCAAACCAGCGGCTGCGGAAGGACATTGTCGCTTCCAGTATTTCATTGCCCACCGTGAGGAGCAAATCCCGGGGAGGCATGCACCCGAACATCGAATTCTGCACCCAGTCCGGGGTTTGAACCGTCTGGCTGAAATCGAGAGGGGTGGGCCTGTCTACCCGAATGCCCCGCCTCTCGAGGATTCTGGCGAAATTATCCAACTGTTCATTGGCCTTTTCCTCCATTTCTCTGGGCATCGGCCCATAAGTGCCCAGAGGAAACCCGTGCTCCGGCCAGTCACGTTGAACTGCAGGCTCAGGGGCCTGGACCATTGTTCCATCGGCGCGGCCAACAATGATGTGCTTTAGCGTATCCCATTCATTCCACGAATTGACAACTGTTTTTTTTGTGGTACTTTCTTCCATTATAGCCTCCTATAGCGTTTATTTGATTGATAACAAGCTTTGAAACACTGCCTACTATACAACCTTGATATGTTCCAATAGCCAAACCATTCTGACAGATAGAGATTCTTACGACCCTTTTGCCCTTAACCAGACATTATTGGCTTTTGGTCAAGACTTCCGGGTTAAGCATATTCTCAGGCACTCTTCCTTCCAGCGTATCAATTATCGCTTTCGTAGCCATGGCTCCTAAGTCAGTTAACGCCTCATGAGAGATAAACGCGGAATGGGGTGAGACTATGACATTAGGCATAGATAATAATGGATTCCGGGCTTCTGGAGGCTCCTGTGATAAAACATCCAGACCTGCACCGGCAATCTTTTTTG
>CAZMUW010000239.1:0-2886 GCA_964569645.1 uncultured Desulfobacteraceae bacterium
CCATTACTCCATTTGGACTACATGAAACATGTTCCATTAAAACCACTGTTATTTTAGCAAGTTGTAGAATTTCCGAGACGTTTAATTAGATGGTATAGATAAAAATTGGAAGTGGAAAGCTCACTGGTGGAGCTCCCGGACTTCAAATCCGGTGTATCGGGCTAAAACCTCGATAGGTGGGTTCGATTCCCATGCACTTCCGCCAAATAATTTCGAGGAGTTAGCCATTATTCGCTAACCCTGTTTTTGTATCGATTTCATGAATTTTGTCAACTGTGCCTGACATTGTGCCCATTTGAGCTTGGAGATAAGCTTCCTGTTTCTGTGCAGCAAGCTTTAAATCAGTATCATCTGCAATATTATATCTGTCGAATACTGATCTTGTTTTGTGTCCCGATACTAACATGGCTACTTTTTCGGCTATTCCTGCTCTTATCATATTCCTAACTGCTGTCCAGCCATCTGAATTTGGACCAGAAGTTTTGGAAATTCTTCCAAGAGATGCCAGATGAGGAAATATGCGAATTCCTCAGGGGGCAGAAAGACATCAATATACTAGCATCTTTTATCCCAATACGCTTGCCTCCACTGCTTCCCAAATCTTCATTAACCCTAATTTTTTGGCCCAGGTGATAATATATTCCCGGTCTACATCATGGCCACTTACCTTTAATATCCCCGTGATATCCCTGAGGTGTTTATCAGAACCCCCTCTTTTGTAATACTCCATCTTTTTTATGATCACATCTTCAGGGCTTGCAAAATTGGCCTGATATCCCTCAACCGGTTGAATTCTCTTAGATCGGGAAAATCGACTGCGATCAAACTTGGTATCTTGGTAGAGGATAACATCTACTTTCAGTCCTGACCCCGGATGGATAATATTGAATTGGCTTTAATGGATCATTGCTTCGCGGACCATCTCTGTATCGAAATAGAATTCTTCGTGCGGGAAATACTGTTCCAAGAGGGCTAACTTGCTCGCTTTTAATATCAGCTACGATATCAATATCATTAGTTAGACGAGGTTCACCATAGGCCATGGATGCAATGGAGCCGGTTACCAGGTAATCTATATTCAGCTCCTCGAATGCTGTTATTACTTGTTGTAAAAGTTCATAAAGTCCCATGCGACAATCTATGTGCCACCTCTCTGTTTACCTGTTCGTTGCTCCAATGTGGATTTGCTGCGCGTAGATGAGAGAGAAGTATCTTTTGAGCTGATGTCCACATCTCAAAACCAATATTTATACGCTCTGCTGGTGTTTTATTCCGTAATATCTCCGCCATAACATCATCGATAACTTCAATCTGTCCTTTGTCCAACCGCATTCTCTTCCCCTATCAATTTCTGTTTACTCATCCTCCTTTTTCTTTGGTTTACATCCATATAACTGAATATTCTCAGCAATGTCTTGTAATCTGTCGGTGAAAGTCTGGCCATTTTTAGGTAACCATGACAACATATTTTTCGAACCCCATGATTTCTTTCTGAGGCATGATACGGTCACCTTCCACTATGAAGCCACATTCAGACAGATACTATTCCAGGGTTCCCATTTCAGTCATTTCTTCAAATTGTATCTTTATGACCTCAAGAAGATTCCTCTTAGCCTCCTCAAATGTCTCACCTTGAGAAATAAAATCTAATTCTGGTGCACTGGCGAGATATAAGTTGCCTTTTTGGCAACTCTGCCTCACAGTATTCTTTAAGCTGATGTTTTGTCATGAATTTGCTATACTCAATCTCTAAATCCCTGAATCTCTCAATCCCTAATCACCGTCCCAAGCCCTCTTGAAACCGACTTGCCAATCCCCCAGTAATCAGGAATTTCAAAGTTCACTGAGAAGGTGCCAGGAAAGTTGAGCAGGTAATGATAATCTTTAGCTGCCCTTATTGATAAACTCTTTTATGGCATTCAAAAATTCCTTTGCATGCTCAACACCTTGAATTGCATCATCTCGTGATATCTCTACCAGTTCTTTATAGTCGCCCTCCTGTCTCATCTTAAACATGCGATGAAGTATTTTAGAATAATATTTGTCAATCTTATCTGTGTGAATAAATTGCTTATCAAGGATTGAAATAATACCTGAATGCTTCGATGTTTTCAGGCTTATACCCTGGTCAATAAACAATGCCAATATGGCATAAAACATCGAGTAGTATGCCCTGTTTGTAATTGACCTCGGGCTCAGATTAGCCTGAAGCATTTCTTTAGCATCCGAAAGTGTTTCATCTGCTTGCCTAATTCGATACAGGAAAAGGGTTTCCCTGTCCGTCATATTCTGACGCCTCCCTCAATAATACTCTTTACAATCGGTGCCGAACGGAGCGGTGAATTATTTAGTTCATCACTGGTGAAAATAAGAGGTGAAATTACCATAAAGTTTTCAAAACCCACCTCCCAGACAATGTCATAAACTTTCTCTTTCAATTCCTTGTCTAGTGCTCCAATTTCTATAGATACATCCAAATCAGAGTATTCGTCCGCATCACCTCTGGCCCTGGAACCAAAAACAATGAGATCAACAACCGAAACCACCTCGGACAACTTTTCCTTCAGTTCCTTTGCTATCATATAGTCTTTAGAATTCATAGATATTTTCTGCCCGCAAAATTTGCCTAATTGTTTCTAAACCGATTAGATATACTTCTCCAACACCGTATTTCGTGGCGATCTGAACAGCCTTATCAAGCTCATCCTTTGGGATCATTGTATCTCCCCCTGTTCAAAACTAATCAGCTATTTACTCTGCACCCTGCTAATTGGGAACTCTATCCACCTCCCCAAAACTTTCCTATAAATACTTTACAAGGTCTAATCCACTCTGAATCTCATTCAACTTGAGTAGCGATCCATCATCTCTCCAATATGTGCCTTA
>CAZMUW010000240.1:0-2882 GCA_964569645.1 uncultured Desulfobacteraceae bacterium
CGGTTATGAATTTTACCATCCTGGAGGAGACTGCCGTGCCGAATATATTGGCAGCGTCGTTTGCACCAAGAGACCAGCCAAGATATAGGGCTGAGATGAGATAAAACATTTAAACTCTTCTCTTTACGCTTAAAAGGGTAAGCCTATCAGAGACATCTTCCGCCCTGTCTGTAAGATTTCCAAGCTCGATGATGAATTCTTTTAAAAGAATTTTATCTGCTTTATCAATATCCATTGTAAATATCTTTTCTATAGTATCCTGTTCTGCATGATCACATTCAGTCTCTTTGGCATCAATTTCATCTGCAAGTTTGTGAATATCACCCTGCCTGCTGAGAAAGTTTGTTGCTGCCTCATAAACAAGCTGGACTGCCTCACAGGAAAGAGCCACAATTCGCTCCAGGTTTGGATTCAGTTCTCTGGGAAATATAAGCCTTTGAAGCTTAATCTGGTTAAGAAGTGATTCAGCCTTGTTGGGGATTTTATCCATGGTTTCCAAAAAGCCGAGAATGTCGCCTCTCGATTCGGGAAGAAGTGCTTTCGAATACATTTCCCATTCAACCTTTCTCCTCAGGTCATCTGCCCGGGATTCCGTTTCATATGTCTGTTGAACGTGATAATCAAATTTCTCCCCGAGACCCTCATTCAGATATACTTCCATCCCATTTTTGAAATCTTCGAGACATTTTTTCCACTGGCAGAGATAATCAAATACATCCTTTTCTATTAATCTTTGTTTTCGCAAAAAGAAATCAAACAATTTCATTTCTTCCTCCAAAATCAATTGTTATTTCAGGTGACTTCAGTGAAATGACCATACTACGCATATTCTCTATTAACATATACTATATTCACCATATTATTAAAAACAAATAAATTAAATGGCTTATATTAAACAGTTTTATATATGATATGTCCCTACATAGTCTGGAGCAACTGCTGGCGCCAAGCTTCATCTTGAATGAAGATAGCACAAGAATGTTCACAGGTATCCTTTGGAGAAAATTTTCTAATCAATGAATTAATGGCAAAAATGGAAAAGGCCTTGCTGAGGATTGTTGAATGGTTTACTTTGTGGTAAATGTTCTAAGGCCTCTTTATTGTAATAAGGACCTGAGTTGGTTTTGAAATGATTAAGGCTCTGTTGTTTGATTTAGGCCAAACCCTGGTGGACTCGGCCAACGGCTTTCGCTCAGCCGAAAAGGAGGCCCAGAAAAGGATTTTCTCAGATTTCGGTTTTACTCAATGGGAAGACTTTATCTCAAACTATCGGAGACTTCGAACGATTTTCCAGGACCGGTCCAATTTTTCAAGGAGGGCCATATGGAAGGCCCTCTATGAACACTATGACCAGGAGCCGAATATGAAAATTCTTGAAAAATGGGAAGATGACTACTGGGAGAAGGTTAAGGCTGAGACGAGGCTTTTTCCCGAAACAGAGCAGGTGTTGGAAAGCCTCGCCTTTGAGTATCAGGTGGCCCTTGTCACCAATACACAAGGGCAGAAGACTTCCGGAAAACACCGCCTCAGCCAGTTCCCGGAGCTCGAAAGGTTTTTCAAGGTAATCATTGTGGCTGGTGAATCCGGTGTTCCAACAAAACCCGACCCTGTTCCATTTCTTATGTGTCTGCAACGTCTGAACATAGACCATTCAGAGGCGGTTTACGTCGGCGATGATTGGAGGATTGACATCTGTGGGGCAAGGAACGCTGGCATCCGACCCATCTGGATTCAACACCAATCCGTCCATCGATCATGGCCTGCTGTGGAAACATCAGTGCCGATCATCACCAGTCTGGATCCATTGCTGAGCTTGAAAAGCATTCTCTCTTGAAAGCATCTCTATGCCACCTGATGAGTTTCATTGTGTCAACAGAAACAATGGGTTGTCCTCAAAACTCAGGAAACTCCAGTTTATTAAATCTGAGACTCATTCCTCCTTTGAGCTAGGATAACTAATCGCCCCAATCATATAGATTGCGCTACTTGAGATGAAAATAAAATTTGTAGGAAGTCCGAACTGGGCGATACTCCAGCCAATGAGGGGTCCCACAGACATGCCAAGATCCATTGCAGTCGCAAACGAAGCCACTGATCGGCTTCCACTCTGGGCAGCCTGGGCTGAAAGTAATGTGTACAATGTGGTCCCGCAGATAAAGAATATCAGTATAAAAGGGATCAAAAGGATTGGCTTGGAATAGACAGCGACAACAATCAGTGTCACTGCACCCAGCAAAAAGAAAAATGTAATGGATCGTTGCCTTCCGGTCCTATCAGCGATGGCCCCCAAGATAGGGCTCCCAATCCCATCTATGAACCAGCGTAGCCCCAGAATGAGACCAGTCAGAGTAACAACACCAATGGAATAGCCAGCTATTGCAAACGATTCTCCGACTTGCTCCTTGAGAATAAGCCCCAGGGTTGACATGAGCATTCCGCCCCCCACAAGGCCCACGGCGAACCCACAGCACATAACCCTGACATCTCCTTTTCCTGGAACGACTTTGGCCAGAGGCTTTTTCAGTCTTCTAAGCCCCTTTTGGGAGAGGGCACCGAGGGGCACTGCGACAAGCGACAGTATACTCAGACCAACGAGCGTGATGGTAAACCCGAAAACATCATGACTCAGACCCCCGAGGAGCATCCCTGATGTGTGCCACATGGCGCTGATGCCGCGGTAATATCCCAATCGTTCCCCGAGATGAGCTTCGGATCCAGATTCGACGGCCGTCATGATGCCGGCCTGACGGATAAAGGAAAAAGAGATACCCCAGAGGATTCTGGCTCCGAGAAAGATAATGAACATCTTTGCGATTCCATACATGGCGGTCACAACGGAACCCATGAAAAAGGCCAGAATGAGCCACAGGTCACTTGGATAG
>CAZMUW010000241.1:0-2853 GCA_964569645.1 uncultured Desulfobacteraceae bacterium
AAAGCTTCCTTCGTTCAATCCCTCTTGCCATTACATGCTGTAAGAGCCCTGGGGCATCAAGTCTGGGTTGGCGGGGCATGGCTTATTTATCAAAAATATCTGCGGGCAAATCAAACTTTTTTATCATATCCTCAAGCGCATATGGCAAAACAAGTGTCTTTTTGCCATGCGATTTAACGGGGTAAGATTTACCTGCCTCAGGATCATAAAATTTGGGATGTCTCCCCTTTCCTGTCACATAAGTAATGCCGAACCTTTTAAGTATCCTTACTACCTTCCTCAATTCTAGTGACTTAGGCATAACTTATTTCAACAGTTGATTTCTGGATATTTTCATTGGACACAGACTCAAAAGATCGCTTTAAGGTCCTTTTCAGCTTATTGCTGGACCGTTTCGCCTCCAACTCATTGTACATTCTCCAATATTTACTATGTGCTGGATCGAAGATGGTATCAATCGAATTGTTTTCAACTGCTGTTAGAACATATTCCTTAATAGAATCAGCTAATGATTCTAAAGCGTCCTTCTCATTTTTACCGTGAGAAGAAACGGTAAAATCCAGACAGCGGCTGACAATAATGTCATCCTCTTTAGTCAATAAAATATGTAGTATTGGGCTTTCCCATAAGTTCCCAACCTTGATTTTTATTCTATGTGCTCTCATACCTTTCATGATTACTCCCATGATTTGAGTTTTATATTTCTTTTCTCTATTTTTTACTTCCCAAAGATTTCTTATACCATTCAACCGTCTTTTTCAATCCCCGCCTGAAATCTGTTTTTGCCTTAAAGCCAAATTCCTTGAATGCCTTTGCTGTATCCAGCATCCTCCTGGGTTGTCCATCCGGTTTTGATGCATCCCAGATGATCCGGCCTTTAAAACCTGTGATTTCCACGATCAGCTCGACTAGTTCTTTTATGGGTATCTCAAAGCCAGCCCCGATATTAATGGGATCGCTTTTGTTGTATTTTTCTGTGGCAAGAACAATTGCCTCGGCTGCATCCTCAACATAAAAGAATTCGCGGGTCGCCTTCCCGGTACCCCAGACAACCACCTCTGGGTGGCTGCCGTTATTTTTTATTCGTGAATCGTTATTAGACATAGCATCAACACATTTTTTAATAAGCGCAGGGATTACGTGAGAGGATCTGGGGTCAAAATTGTCACCAGGTCCGTAGAGATTGACCGGTAGAAGAAATATGGAATTAAAACCATGCTGCTTACGGTAGGCATGGGATTGAACCAGCATCATCTTTTTGGCCAGCCCATAAGGGGCGTTTGTCTCTTCGGGATAGCCATCCCACAAATTATCTTCTTTGAAAGGAACAGGGCTAAATTTTGGGTAGGCACATATCGTTCCTATGCCAACAAATTTTTCAACCTTTCTCATATAGCCTTCATGAAGAAGCTGTGTCCCCATCATAAGGTTTTCGTAAAACAAGGTAGCAGGGTTTTCTTGATTGAAGCCGATACCCCCTACCCTGGCAGCCAAATGGATGACAATGTCCGGTTTTGAATCGTCACACATTCGTTTTATATCTTCAGGTTTTATTAGATTATATTCCGGGATATCAGCAATGTATAGATACTTATAGCCTTTTTCCTTCAGTTTATTGATCAGGTGTGTGCTGAGAAAGCCTTTACCTCCGGTTATGGTAATACATTTGGATCGGAAATCGTTATTCGCAATTCGTAAATCGTTTTTTTGACTCACTATACCACCACTTCCTTTTGTTTGGAAAGAAACCTGATATATCCATTCACTAATTGATCAGCTAATCTAAATTTCTCTTCTCCCGGCAAATTCTTTGCAAGTTCAGTTAATGTATTTCGCAGCTCACGGCAGAACTTCCATGCTTCCAAATCTTCAAAAACTAAATAACTTTCCTGGCTGCTAAGCGCAGAGCGAATTTAGTATGCAGTAAGTAGTAAAGAGTAGGCAGTAAAGAGTAATGGGGGACGTTTTCACCTTATCACTTTATTGAATATGATCTTGGGGACGTATTGATTTCGTTGACTTTCTGTTTTTAAACCGCGAACATGGGCAGGGTGTTTTTGTTGGTAGGGACGTTTCTCTTACTTCAGAAGGCGATTGAAGATCTTACCACACAGATCGGAGAGCATACTGTGTGGTAAGCTCATCCGGGGTCAATAGGATCAATCCGGCGACAATAGCCTGGCATATCAGAATTCGGTCAAGAGGATCTTTATGCAGATCGGGCAGTTTAGTCAGGTGTAATGTTGCCTCTTCATCCAGTGAAAGACTGTCTATGTTATGCTGTCGCCTTTTAGAAGGAATGTACTCCTGAGGGGGGTTCGGAAGTGACAATTTGCCCAGTTTGTATTTAATAGCGATTTCCCAGGTTGAAGCAACGCTAAGATAAACTTCGTTTTCAGGATCAACAAACAGTTTTCTGGCCTGCCTTGAAAGCTTTGGATCATCAGTAATTATCCAGAGAAATGCACAGGTATCCAAAAGTATTTTCATGTATTATCCCCATTAAAGGCGGCAAGGATTTGCTCTGGCAAGGGCTCAAAGAATTCACGGGTAACTTCAAATTCTCCTTTTGCCAACCCTAAAGGGCGCTTATGTTTTCTGCGCGGATGAATTGGCCTGATTTCAGCGATAGGGATATTCCTTTTGCATAAGATGAGAGTTTCCCCTTTGGCCATTTCTTCAAGATATCGGGAAAGATGTGTCTTTGCTTCATTTATATTTAGTCTTATCATGAGGTTATTTATAAACTAAACGTAATGGGGGACGTTGTTTGATAATTAGGTTATTGATAACTCTAATCCCAAAATAAGCGCAATTAAAGAGCGGAGTACCTTTACAGTAAAACTTACTGTC
>CAZMUW010000242.1:0-2839 GCA_964569645.1 uncultured Desulfobacteraceae bacterium
AACTTATTGATTCTTAATCCTATAGATTTTATAAAAGAATTGGGGGGAGTCCAAGATGAAAATGATGAGTGATTTAAATATAAAGAAAAAGGGTCTCAATGTACTATTCAGGGAGTTAGGTGAGGCTGACGCCTTAAGATTTTTATCTCAGATTAGATATGAAAAAAGGGACTATCTCACCCTTCAAGAGGAATTATTTAAAGGAATGGATGTTGATGAGATTTTTAAAAGAGCAAAAGAGTATGAAAAAAGTAAAAAGGCATACAATGGCAATTGAGCATACTATAATTGTCAACTATAACACGCTTTGCGCCATGCGCTCTGCTCTCTGCCCTTTGCGCTATGCGCCATGCGCTCTGCCCTCTGCCCTTGCCCTATGCCCTATGCCCTTTGCGCTCTGCGCTATCAGCCAGGAAAGTTATTTACTTATTTACGGACGTCCCCCATTCACTACTTTGACCACTTTAAATAAACATCTTTAGGGAGAAAGATCATGCCAACTGCGCTTGAATTGACCCGAGAAGGTTGGAGTTCCTATATTGAAAAAGTGTCACAAAGACCCGATACGTCAGAATTGACACTAGAAGAGCAGCGGGAGCGAAAGCAGCTGTTGCAAAAGATTAGAGAAGCAGCAGATATGCTAAAGACACGTTTTGCTGTTAAACGTGTCATATTGTTCGGTTCACTTGCTCATGAATCGTGGTTTATATCCGGATCGGACGTGGATCTGGCGACCGAGGGGCTGAGAATTGAATACTATTGGGAAGCATGGAGAAGCGTTGAAGAAATCATCAGAGACAGGCAAGTGGACTTCATCGGAATTGAGGATGTAGGAGAATCACTAAAACGAGCTATTGATCGGACAGGGGTAGAGCTATGACTAAAATCTATGAAGAGCTTATTGAGCGGATTAATGGTGAAATGCCTGATTTAGATCGTCTCGTACATCGGGTTTCAAGGGCTTGGTCCAATGCACAAAGATCACCGCAAGAATTGGAGATATATTTGGATTCAGTTGCATTAAATCTCCATGGCTTCTATTCTGGTCTTGAACGTCTGTTTGAACTGATAGCCAGGCATGTAGATCAGTCCATCCCCGGTGGAGAAATGTGGCATCGTGACTTGATTCAACAGATGGCACAGGATAAGCCTAACACCAGACCTGCCGTAATAAGTCCAGATAGGGTTTCATCTCTGGATGAATTGCGCCTATTCCGGCATTTGGTAAGAAATGTTTATACTTTCAACTTGGACTCTGATAAAATGAAGAGCTTGATATCAAACTTGCCAGATCTATGGAACCAAGTACAGGCAGAACTATTGTCATTTGCTGATTTTCTATCAGAATTAGTCAGGGCAGAACAGGATACATGATCTATATCAAGCATCAAGTATCACTCTCTGCGCCATGCCCCATGCGCTATGCGCCATTTGCCATGCTCTATGCGCTCTGCTCTCTGCTCTTAGCGACTTGAACGTCCCCCATTAACGATATGCTTATGAAGAAGCGAATACTTATTATTTAAGATGTGACCCCGTTGTTTCAGTTTTTATTTATTTCGGTATCGCCTGCTGCTGAGTTACAATCACATATGTATGTGGCTTTGGATCAACATTATATAGCCTGGAAAACTTTTGACAAAATCTATCAACACTCTGCCCCATGCCCTCTGCGCTATCAGCCAGGAAAGTTATTTAGTTTAGTTTTTTAAGAGCCCCTTTATGATCATACAATTGGAAAAAAAGTATCTTGACAAATCGATTGCCGATGTGTACCTTTTGGTATACAATTAAAGCACAATACAAAAAGGGAAGGGAAATAGCAAATGGCAAAAACGGCAATGACACACGCAAGACTTACGCCGGAAATAAAAGAAAAGGCTGAGACCATTCTTAAAGAACTGGGAATTTCCATTTCTGCTGCGTATGAAATGTTTTATCGGCAGATTATTGCTCATCAGGGCATTCCATTTGATTTGCGTATTCCAAATAAAAATACGCTTAAGGCAATGAAGGACGCAAGAGACGGCAAGGGGAAAAGATACGATAGCGTAGAAAAAATGTTTGAAGATCTGAAAGTTTGATGCTGCCGATTTGTCCGACATCCGGATTTAAGAAAGATTTGAAAAGAGCCGCGAAGCAGAGTCGAAATATAAAAAAACTGCAACAGGTTCTTGAACAGTTGGCCATTCCTGCTCCCTTACCTTCAAAGCATAAAGACCGCAAACTGAAAGGAGATTGGATAGCTTTTCGGGAATGCCATATTGAACCTGACTGGCTACTGATTTATACAATATCAGATTTCGAACTTAGACCGGTTCGCCTTGGCACGCATTCTGAATTGTTTGATTGAACGATCAAAAAAGCGGGGGCATCTTGATGAATAAGTTAACAAAGTTACCAGCGTCCCCTCTCCTTTCATATGTGCCCTGTTCAAATAAAGTCACAAAGCACCAACGTCCCCCACTCTTTCTTTAGAGCGAGAAACTTATAATTTTATGTACGTCCCCTATTTAAATAATGTTTTTAAATCAACGTTATTAATCTGCGCTAATCTGCGCCTGCCCCTTAGGTTCGGGAAATCGTGCTGGGGTAATCTGCGGATAAGGTCAGAAGGTAACAACGTCCCTCATTACAGAATATTGCTTCATTGCTATAGATTTTCAGACAAATAAATTATCAAATGGTTGATTGACTTTCTTTGTTTCTTATGGACGTCCCCCTTTTACATTAATTGAAATTCGCGTAATCTGCGTATAATATTGTTTGGAATATGAGATTTGCGATTTGTTATTTGAGATTTATTTATTCTACTATTGATTGTTAGGCCGTTAAATGA
>CAZMUW010000243.1:0-2825 GCA_964569645.1 uncultured Desulfobacteraceae bacterium
TAACAGTTCTGGTACGCCTGGCAGGATTCGAACCTGCGACCTGCGGATTAGAAGTCCGCTGCTCTATCCAGCTGAGCTACAGGCGCCTAACTGTATTTAAAAAGTAAGATCTTCAAATTTATGTCGAGTTTTCTAAAGCTACCTTTTTGGGATAAATAATTTCTTAAGTTTGTTGAGTTTTTGGGTTTGCCTGCCCTGTTAAATCCCCATAGGGGGTCCCGCAAAGCGGGAATTTAACAGGGTGAATGTTAAAACCCTATAAACTCAATAAACACAACAAACACAATAAACACAATAAACACTAGTTTAGGCCTCTTTTACCTCACTTCTCTCAATAAAGTCCAGTTTACCTCCCCATGAGCGAAGGTCAGGATTTCCCTGAATCTCTATGCTGAGCCCATAGCGTTTTTCAAGTTCAGCTAATTCCGTTCTCTTTCTATTTAAAAGATAGTCGGCCACCTTACGTGGCAGTACCCCGGTTACCCTATCTATATTTCCCTTTGATGCACCCTGCCATATCTGGCGCAGGAAAGACACTGAGGTAGCCTCAACAGACCTAACCATTCCTCTCCCCTGACAGGATTCGCAGATCTGGTAGCTCTTTGATTCTATTGATGGTCTCAGTCTCTGTCTGGTAAATTCCATTAATCCAAATTTAGATATATAGGAGAAACTTATCTTTGCCTTGTCCCTTTTGATTTCCTCCTTTATCCGTTTTACCAATTCTCGTTTATGCCTGAGATCTTTCATGTCAATGAAGTCTATCACTAACAAACCACCTATATCCCTCAGTCTTAATTGTCTGGCTATCTCCCTGGCTGCTTCCAGATTGGTTTTAAAGGCTGTATCCTCTAAACCTCTGGCCCTTGTAGATTTTCCGCTATTAACATCAATTGCAATCAGGGCCTCGGTGGAGTCAATAACAATTGAGCCTCCACTTCTTAAAGGTACCCTATTACTGTATATCTGTTCGATCTGTTCTTCAATTCCGTATTCGGAAAATATCGGTTTCTTCTCCTTGTAAAGCTTTACCTTGCTTTGATGTCTGGGGGAGATAATTCGCATAAAATCCTTTATCTCTGACCATGTTTCTCTGTCATCAACCAGGATCTCATCTACCTCGGCGGTAAAATAATCCCTAAGGGTCCTAAGGCCAAGATCTTGCTCTTTAAATATAATGGATGGGGATAGTTGTGTTTCGACCCTTTTTTTGATATCCCGCCACATTCTCAAGAGATTATTCAAATCTCGAGCTATTACCCGATTTTTCTGCCCCAAAGCTACAGTTCTTACGATATAACCTATCCCTTCCGGCAGTGTCAGATGATTCATAATAGATTTTAGCCTTTGCCGTTCCTCATCATCCTCTATTTGATGAGAGATACCACCGGTAGTTCTACCTGGAGTTAAGACAAGAAAGCGGCCTGCCAGCGATATATAGGTGGTAAGATAGACCCCTTTTCTTCCTTCCCTTTCTTTGGTTACCTGAACCAGGAGCTCCCTTCCTTTTTTAAGTACATCTTTTATGGGAATAGGTGTTTTTGACTCAGGGATTATCCCCTGAGATTCATAATATTCAGGGTGTATCTCTCCTATTGGCAAGAAACCGTTTTTTTCTGCCCCATAATCTATGAAGGCGGCCTGTAAACTGGGCTCAATCCTGCTCACAAGACCTTTATAGATATTTGCTTTTGTCTCTTCTTTTGTTGAGGTCTCAATGTAGAACTCATCCAGGTCACCATTCTTCAGTATGGCAACCCGGTATTCTTCGGGGTCTACCGCGTTTATGAGCATCTTAGCTGACATTTAAGGTCTACCGTGTGTCTTAAAGTGTTGATAGGCCTGGTACATAAATGTTCTTAAGGCCGCCTCCCTGCCAGGTTGAAAGGAGCCATCATATGAGACATCCATGTAAGGGACATCCAGCTTGGCCATTAATGGCTTGGCAATGGAGGAGGTAATATTACTTGGCATGCAGGTAAAGGGAAATATGTTTACGATTCCGTTATATCCTCTGTGGGCATGTTCTAAGGCTGCTGAGATACTAAGACACGCCTCAGTGCCAATCTCAAAGGAGAAGGTATTGTTCTTTTTTAATACCTTTTCCAGATGGCCGATCTTGTGGTCATCCTCAATATCAATATGATTTTGGACCAGGCTGTAGACCTTTCTCTGTTGCATATACTGGTAGAAGAGATTCAGATTGTGTTTCAGATACTGGAAAAGAGATTCCTTCGCCTCTTTGAGCTGAAATCTCTTAAGGTTTAATCTGAGGGCAATCTTGGCCAATCTTACCTGATCATAGGTAGTATAGTTTATCCATTCAGCAATGGAGGCGTTAATTGCCTCTGCACCGTAATTTTCAAGTGTTCTAATGGTATCCTGATTAGATTTAAGGTGTGTCCTCACATAGATTTCCCCAACCACGCCTATAAGAGGTTTCTTGGGAATATGAGGGTCAATAATCTTCTTTGCTTCACAGACGATTTCTACCAAGTCGTTAAGAATACAAGAGAGCTCTTTTCCAGATGAGTGTTTAGAAAAAGATTCGGTCATCCGGCCCATTGCCTCATTAATAAATCTGTCGGCAGCTCCTTCCTCTCTCTCATATGGCCTGATCCTCCAAAGTAATCTATCAAGTATATCACCTGCGACAATGGAGCGATAAGCCGCTTTCCTAAAATCCTGAATCTTTTCTTTTTCTATCAATCCGCTTAGTGAATAGGCATCCTCTGAGCTTAGAGTGGCAATCTTCACCTTATCTAAACCAGGGAAGGAATCAAGGACTATCCTGTGATATTTGTTATACATGCCAAACCTGCAAG
>CAZMUW010000244.1:0-2820 GCA_964569645.1 uncultured Desulfobacteraceae bacterium
CCATTATTCCAACATTCCAACATTCCAATTGTGAGCGAAGCGAACTAAGTTCTTTTGAAGGGAGTGTGGCCATGATTTTAGGTACAAATATCGGCACCACTATTACGGCACAGCTGGCAGGCATAGGCTCAAATGTCAATGCCAGGCGGACAGCTATGGCCCACACCCTCTTTAATGTTTTTGGGGTCGTCTTTATAATTTTAATCTTCCCCTATTTTGTAAATACTGTCATCTATGTGACTACCAATCTCTTAGGTGTTGGGAATCCTGACCTACTTTTAGGGGAGGAGAAACCATTTATTTCCAGACATATTGCCAACGCCCATACCCTCTTTAATGTAATAAGTGTGATTCTTTTCCTTTTTATTCTTCCTTATCTGGTTAAGATCGCCATCTGGCTTACCCCTCGCGGAAAGAAAGAATACCTTGATGAGATCTATCATATCAAATATCTGGACAGGCGTTACCTTGACCCACCAGGAGTGGCGCTGGTACAGGCAAGGCAAGAGATCATCAGGATGGGAGAGGAGACTCAAACCATGTTTGATGAGGTAACTGGTGCCTTTAAGATAAGAGATTCAAAGAAATTGGCCATATGGAAGGATAGGGAAGATGTACTGGATAATCTTCAAAAGGAGATCATAGATTTTCTTGTAAAGGTTATGCAGCAGAATATACTTGTTGAGGAATCCAGGGAAATAACCTCCCTTATGAGGATGACCAACAATATTGAGAGGATTGGTGATGAGGTTGAAGATATCGCCGAGGCAATCGAGAGGATGATTGAAGACAAGTTCTACTTCTCACCCCAGGCACTTGAAGATTATGTGAAAATATCTTCCGAGGCCAGGAAATTCCTTGCCCTTAACGTTGAAGGAATTAACGAGGAAAACAGGGAGATAATGCCAGAGGCATTAAAAGTGGTAGATAGTGTTAATCAGATGACCGAGGAGATGAGATCGAGCCACCATAATCGATTAATTGAGGGGACATGCGAGATAGAGAGAGGTATGATCTTTATTGATATCCTCAATGCCTTTGAGAAAATGGGCGGTTTTTGCTATAATGTGGCACAAGCAATAGCCGGTGTTAAATAGTAGAGATAAGATATGGCACTTAAACTTCAAGCTCTCCCTTGAACTCTCTTGTCATTAAATCTTTAACTGCCTCCCCTGGATCCTTTCCCTTGTATATAATATTGTAAACTATTTATCTAATTCATCTCTAACAGCGAGCCCAATCTTTTCTAACAGATATGGCTTTTTTACATAGGTCCCTGCCCCCAATCTTTGAGCCTCCTTGACCCGTTCTGTTTCAGAAAATCCACTGACGATTATTACCTTCTGCTCAGGGTGGAGCTCAAGGATCCTTTTGTATGTCTCAAGACCATCAATTCCAGGATCCATAATCATATCTAAAAGCAAAAGATTAGCTGAATTGACCTTCATGTAATCAACCGCCTCTTCGCCGCTTGAAACCGATGTGGCAAAGTAGCCCAATCTTTTTAGTATTCTAGAGGCAATTTTCCGCTGCTCTTCCACATCATCCACAACTAAGATTGACTCTCCCTTTCCCCTATAATCTTCAATGGATCTTAGGGACTTATCTTTGGTCAATACTTCTCTTGTTACAGGAAAGTAAAGGGTGAAGGTAGTTCCTTTTCCTTCAGCGCTTTTAACATCAATATATCCTTTATGGTCTTTTACTGTTCCCCACACTACTGCCATGCCTAATCCTGTTCCGCTTCTTCCCATCACCTTCTTTGTATAGAATGGCTCAAATATCCTTTCCATATCCTCCGGAGAGATACCCACTCCAGTGTCAGAAACTGCAAGGGTAATATAGTCACCCGCGGCTACATCATCATAGCCTCTTATGGGGCTGTCAATATATCGGTTTTCTGTGGATATAGAGATTGTTCCACCATCATGCATAGCCTCGGCTGCATTTGAGACTAAATTCATAACAGTTTTAGACAGATGAACAGGAGAGCCCAAAATATTCAAAAGATCTGTCTCAAGATTGGCCTCCACTTGAACGTCAGGATGGTATAATTTCAACTTTTCATATTCAGGACTTTTCAGATATTCAGAAATAATATCATTTAAATCCGCCACTTCCGTAACAGCAACCCCTCTTCTTGCCAACGTTAACAAATCCTGCACGATAGTGGCGGCCTTTTCTCCTGACTTTTGTATTGTCAATATCGGCTTTCTTAAGGGGCTGTCTTCAGGCATTTCCATTAATAACAACTCAGGATAACTTACAAGCCCACCCAGGACGTTGTTGAGGTCATGAGCTACTCCTCCTGCAAGGGTGCCTAAGGCCTCCATCTTCTGGGCTCGCTGGAGTTGGGCCTCAAGTTTCCTTTTTTCTTCCTCTGCCTGCTTGCGCTCTTTCAGCTCCAAATTCAATTGTTTGTTTATTCTATGCAGATCTTTTGTTCGCTCAATAACACGCTCTTCCAACTTATCATGTGCCTCTTTAAGCTTCTCCTCTGCCCGCTTACGGATGGAAATGTCGCGATTATAGATCACCGAGCCAACAAACTCCATGTTTTCATTGTAGATTGCCTTCTCCTTTCTCCAGACAGGGATGATCTGGCCATCACGATGAACCAACTCGATCTCGCCTTCAGCAAAGCCGGTATCCTTCAAGATGGGAAGCTTTCTTTTAAATAAGGCCTTGTAATTATCTGAAAAGAATTCAGTGGTGTGGTTGCCAATTATCTCCTCATTGCTATATCCAAGCATAAGCTGATGGGCTTTATTGCAATCTACAACATTCCCTCGAGCATCCAGCACTTCCACACCATCAGGA
>CAZMUW010000245.1:0-2778 GCA_964569645.1 uncultured Desulfobacteraceae bacterium
GAAATATGGATAAGAAAGGGTAGACGAGTAAACCCAAAGAGAAAACATAAAAAACCATCAGGAGATATATTTAAGCAATCATTAAAACTATGTCTGGTTAGTCCATCAAGCGTTATCTTAAAGAGGTCTCTTTTTGAAGAAGTTGGTCTTTTTGACGAAACCCTCCCAGCCGCTGAGGACTATGATCTATGGTTGAGGATATCTTGCCGTTACCCCATTTACCTGATTGACAGGGAGCTGGTTGTTAAGGAGGGAGGCCATGAAGATCAACTCTCGAAGCGATTCACTGGTATGGACCGCTTTAGGATCAGGGCCATAGTTAAAGTGATCGAAAGTGGAATACTTTCTTCAGATCAAATGAGGGCAGCTATGGAGGAATTATCTACAAAATGTAGGATATATGGAAACGGATGTATTAAAAGAGGAAAAGTAGAGGAGGGGCATTTTTATCTCTCAATGCCTGAAAGGCTCGCCAGTAACAGCAGGGAGTAGGGAGTAAGCAGTAGGCAGGTTGTATCGAATTTCATCCTACTCCTTACTGCATACTGCCTGCTCATCTGCCTTTCTCCAAGACTATTTTGTTATCCACAAAGGAGATCATTTTTATCTGGGCATCAAGAACCTTCTGGTCTCCGAAGAGATTTATAATCTTAATTGTGTCACCCTCTTTATGTAACTCATCTACATTTTCTAAAATGAGCTCCTCTTTTCCATCCTGAATAAGATAAGCTGTTGCCTCACACATCTTTTTCTCCTCCTTTTATAATTTCAATGACTTGATCAATGAGGTGGGGGAGAGGTTCACCAGATACGCCTACTATCTCAACCCTCTCCTGAGTCAAAGGGATTAATATCTTTAGGGCCTTGCTTGATGAGATGGCCTCGGATATCCCCGGTGATACTTCACCCATCATAGAATTGGCTATGATTATAGCCAATGGACCAATTATAATATCAACCTCAGGGGCCATCTTTATAATAGCATTTTCCCCAGTAGCCCCTCTGTTAGCACCTGCCTTCATCATCTGAGATGTGGCCACAGAATTTGTCCCCAGGGCAAGTATTTCAACCTCCTCGCCAAAGGTATCCCTTAGTCTTTTTATTATAGCCCTTCCTATTCCGCCCCCCTGGCCATCCATAACCATTAATAAACTCAAAGAGCCCCCTTTATGAAACCTTTGCATAACCTGCATCCGTGTTCCGAAGCCCCACGGGCTTCGGAAACAGACGGTTCCGGCATAAGAGAAACTTTATCTTTACCCTTTGGAATCCTGCGTAGGGGGAATTCCACAGGGTGAACCCTTAGCCGACCCTAATGTAGGTCTTTTTGATTTAAAAAGATACCCATACCCTCTTAATTGGTATTTTGCAAAGGTATTCCTTTCTTAAAGATTTGGATTGCACTATTTGATAAATCTTTTTATTGTAGTAAAAAAGAATTGAATAATTTTTTGATAACCTGGTAACTATATATCAATAGCTCTAAATTTAATAACAATTTTTCTATTTTTTGTAGGAGTTGATGGACATGTGGACCGTTTTCATAGTCCTCTTGATAGCTGCATATCTCTTAGCTTCAATCCCTTTTGGTCTTTTAATCAGCCAAAAGGTGGTAAGATTGGATATCACCAAGGCAGGCAGCGGAAATATTGGGGCCGCAAACGTTGCTCGTGAGGTTGGTCTCAAATGGGGGGTCATTACCCTTCTGGCAGATACCCTAAAGGGGTTCATTCCTGTGGCATTCGCCCATTATCTTTTAGGGTCGTCAACAGAAATAAATGAGGCCATGAAGGGCATGGTTGGTCTCTCGGCCTTGTTAGGGCACCAATTCTCCGTCTACAACCGCTTTAAAGGGGGTAAGGGGGTAGCTACATGTCTAGGGATTTTTTTGGCTATCTCTCCAATTTCATGTTTATTTTCTGGAATTATATTTTTTATCTTAGTCTCTCTATGGAGGTATATCTCCTTGGGCTCAATATTGGCAGCCCTTACTATGCCTATTTGGTTGTATCTCAGGGGTCATTCCACCTATATGGTGCTCCTTTCATTGATTATGTCTCTCTTAATCACATTCCTTCATAAAGGAAATATTCAGAGATTGATACAGGGAAATGAAAGAAAATTGCAGAGAAAGAAGCTACATTAATTGGTCGATCAAACGGACAAGTTCCTCATCAGAGTAAAACTCGATTATTATCCTACCTTTTTCACCCTTCCTTTTTATAGCTACTTTGGTGCCCAAGGACTTTTGAAGATCTTTGGCCAAAGACTCTATGTAGTAGCCTTTTTCCTTTTTTGGGCTCTCTGGTTTTTTCCGGGCTAAGGTCTTTTTGACCAAGGCCTCTATCTGGCGAACAGATAAAGATTTCTTTATGGTGAGATCCCTAATCTCCTTTTGGACTAATTGAGATTCAATACTAACCAGAACCCTTGCATGGCCTGCAGTCAATTGACCATCTATAAGATCCTGTTGAATAATAGCAGGAAGTTTCAACAATCTTAATAAATTGGCAATTGTCGAACGATCCTTTCCTATCCTTTTTGAAAGTGCTTCTTGTTTTAGATTGAACTCTTGAATCATCTCCTGGTAAGCCGATGCCTCCTCGATAGGATTAAGATCTTTGCGTTGAATATTCTCAATAAGGGCTAATTCCAGGGCCTCCGCAGGAGATGCATCCCTTATCCATGCTGGTATCTTATCAAGCCCTGCCTTTTGAGCTGCACGCCAGCGCCTCTCTCCTGCTATGAGTTGAAAACCATCCTTTGCCCGGCTCACCA
>CAZMUW010000246.1:0-2710 GCA_964569645.1 uncultured Desulfobacteraceae bacterium
TCTTATCAGGTTCTCGAAGTACCTACAATCAAGCGCCTCACAATTTCCACAACCTGCCTCGTATGGCTTTAAATGCATTGACCGCCTGCCATTTGCTAAAAATTAGTCCGGCAGTAATTTTTTTAACTCTTTTTATATGATCTCTATTGACATAATAAATATCTTAGTGTTAAGGGTTTTAACGCAAAAAGGGATATTCTTTGCCAGTATAATATGGCGAATCTCAAAAAAACAGTCAAAGATAATCAGAAAGGAGGATAACGTGAACATCTTAGTTTGTTTAAAACAGGTACCTGATACAGAAACTCAAATCAAGATTGCTCCGGATGGTAAGTCAATCGTTACTGATAATATAAAATGGGTTATTAACCCATATGATGAGTATGCGGTTGAAGAGGCCCTACGCCTTAAGGAAAAATTTGGAGGTGAGGTCACCATCATAGGAGTAGGGCCCAAACGGGTAACCGAATCCATAAGAACTTCCCTGGCCATGGGTGCCGATAAAGGAATCTTGGTAGATGATCCATCTCTTACTGGTAGTGATTCCCTTGGTACGGCCAGGGTTCTTGCCGGAGTTGTTAAAGATCTTGACTACGATATTATCCTTTGCGGCAAACAGGGGGCTGATGATGATTATGGTTTGGTTGGCACCAGCCTGGCAGAGCTCTTAGGCATTCCCCAGATATCTATAGTTGTTAAATTGGAAGTTAGTGAAGATGGCTCGACCCTAAAGGCTCACAGAGAGATTGAAGGTGGAACCCTTGTTATTGAGGCGTCTTTGCCGGCTCTAATTACAGCCCAAAAGGGATTGAACGAACCAAGATATGCATCATTACCCGGTATAATGAAGGCCAAGAAGAAACCTTTTGATGTTAAGACACTTGCCGATTTAGGCCTGGATGCAAGTGAAGTTGGAGAAAGTGGGGCAAAGATAAAGATTATGCAAATCACACCTCCTAAGGAAAGAGAGGCTGGAAAGATAGTAGAAGGTGAAACACCACAAGAAAAGGCCGCCAATCTGGCACGGTTACTTCATGAAGAGGCAAAGGTTATTTAGCTGAAAGACAATTATTCTTTTAACAGAAATAAGAGGAGATAACAATGGCACAGGGAATTTGGATAGTTGCTGAACAGAGAGAAGGGGAACTAAGAAAGATATCCTTTGAATTGGTAAGTGAGGGTAAGAGGCTGGCGGACAAAATGGGCCAGCCAGTAACTGCCATCCTTTTAGGTTCTAATATCAAGGAAAAGGCATCGATGCTTGGGAAATACGGTGCAGATAAGGTTATTGTCGCGGATGATAATCGCCTGGCAACCTATACCACAGATGCTTATGTATCAGTTATCGCACAGCTGGCCCAGGCCCATGAGCCTGCTATCATCCTGTTGGGCGCTTCAGTACAGGGAAAGGATCTCTCAGGCCGACTGGCTGCCAGACTTGGGGTTGGTATGGCTCAAGATTGCGTAGCATTTTCTCTTGACAACAGCAACCTGGTTGCAGAAAGGCCCATCTATGCAGGCAAGGCTTATGCCACGGTTACCTTTAAAGATAGCTCTCCCCAAATAGCCACAGCAAGGCCCAACGTTTTTGAATTGAATGAGCCTGATGAGTCAAGGTCAGTCGAGATTACTGATGCCGAATTCAGCCTTGATGACTCCCGGATAAAAACAAAGGTCGTTGAGTTTATTCAGGAGGCAGGGGGCAAGGTTGATCTTACTGAGGCCGAAAGGATTGTCTCTGGCGGAAGAGGAATGAAGGGGCAGGAGAATTATAACGTTTTGGAGGAGCTGGCAGATCTCATTGGTGCAACTGTGGGCGCCTCACGGTCTGCGGTGGATGCCGGGTGGCGGCCTCACTCAGACCAGGTAGGGCAAACAGGCAAGGTTGTGTCTCCAAATCTCTATATTGCCTGTGGTATTTCAGGGGCCATCCAACACTTAGCCGGAATGAGTACCTCCAAATTTATTGTAGCCATAAATAAGGATCCTGATGCCCCTGTTTTCCAGAAGGCCGACTATGGTGTAGTTGGTGATCTCTTTGATATAGTACCAGCCTTAACAGAGGAGATAAAGAAGATCCTGTAAGGTACACCTTAGCTATTCTGCATCAGGCGGATCACCTAAGCCCTCAAGCAACCTGATAGCCTTAAACTACCATATGTTGAGACCACTTCTTGCTTGATACAAAAGCCTCTCTCTCCTATATCCTTTGAGAAAAAAAGGGAATTTTTGTCCTTTTATCATGGCATTCTACGCCCTTCACCTGAATTATAACGGAGAGCATTAAATAGTTTGCAAAACAACCTTTGGATAAGGCTCATGAGGTCTTTTCTTCTGTTCCAGGCCTCCTCCGCCTGAGGCGGGCAAGCCCTCGATCTATTGACAATCACCCTGAAAACCGAGTCTAATAAGCCTGTCTGGGGTCGGAGCAAGGTAATTGTTTGATATTACAATAAAAGGTTGGGAATATTGCTTGTATTTTTGGCTTAGATAGGCGATTTTACCCCTGAAAATGGTGGTTTAAGAGTTGAAAACATCTACTTTTGGAATGTATATCCTGAAAAATCAATGAGATAGTTTGGTCCGACCCCAAAGGACTAGATGGGTGCTCAGAAATAACGGGTTCTACTTAAAATCTGGGAAACTCCAGGATCTGAACTTAGTTCGCTTCGCTCACAATTGGAATGTTGGAATGTTGGAATAATGGCCC
>CAZMUW010000247.1:0-2697 GCA_964569645.1 uncultured Desulfobacteraceae bacterium
ATCAGCATTTAGCTATATTTCCTTCCTAATCTTTTGGGCCGTTTTCAGATATCTCCTTTACCTCATTAATCTTAGCACCTCGAACAAGATGATTCAAGATCTTTTCAACTAAAACCTGATTTCCGAATAAATCCATTAAGTTATTTTTTTCATAGTATTGTTGAAGTGTAGCGGGATCATTTCCTGTTTGAGAGGCCAGCTCATGAAAGCCATCCCTCATGTCACTATCCTCAACCCTGATATCTTCCATATCGACTATCTTACCTAATACAAGTTCTTCCTTGACTTTTTCCTCAGCGGCTATTCTTAAATCCTGTCTCATCTTTTCTTCTGAAATACCTGCCGATTCAAATCTAGTTCCAGAGCGAAGAAAATCTTGTTTTATAGTAGTTATTGAGCGTTCGATCTCACTTTCAACCATAACCTGGGGGAGCTCGAAATCGACCATGGCTGTTATCTTCTTGAGGAGTCGACTCTTTAATTCCCTGTCTATCTTCCTTTCTTCCTGAAGGGTAATATCTTTCTTTACCCTATTCCTCAAATCTGTTAAGGACTTAAAATCGTTGCCCAGACTCCTTGCAAAATCATCATCTAACTCGGGGAGATCCTTTTTTTTGATATCCTGAACGTGGATGCGAAAAGTGACACTTTTACCAGCTAATCTCTTATCACCAAAACCTTCATTAAAATCTATTTTTATATCCCTTCTATCATCTTTTTTCAGACCCACAATGCCTGATTCAACTTCAGGATAAAAAACTTTACTCCCTGCAAGGACCGTAAAGTCTTTACCCTCTATTTCTCTGAGGGGTTTATCTTTCCAAAAACCAGCGTAGTCAATGACTACATAATCTCCTTCTTTTATTCCCCGTTCTTCATTAATAGAAATGAGCTGGGCATGTGCTTCCTTTATTTCTTCAAGTTTCTTATCGGCATCATCTTCGGAGATGTTTAGGATTTCTTTCTCCACAGAGATTCCCATATAGTCCTTCAGCTCAAACTCTGGCCTCACTTCCATAACAATACTGTATTTAAAATTTTCACCTGGTCTTATGGCCTCATCTTCGATAGAGGGATTTCCTAAGGGGAAAAGCCTGGTCTCCTCTATCACCTTAGATAAAGACTCCTTTATTAAATCACTCTTTACATCATTCAAAATCTGTTTACCGTAGTACTGCTCAAGTACCTCTCTTGGGGCCTTACCAGGCCTGAAGCCTTTTATTCTAGCCTTTTTTGAAAACTCCTTGTAGGTTTGATCCAGTTTTTTGGTTACCTCTTCTGCCTCAATCTCAACATTAAGACACCTCTTTACCTGGCTTATTTCCTCAATGCTTGTTTCCATGTTCTCTCATTTGCGTTATTGGTTATTCGAATAACTAATAACGAATAACCAATAACAATTGCACCCATCACTTCAGTATTCCATTACTCCAATTGGGAGGCATACTGGTGCGAGAGAGGGGACTCGAACCCCTATCCGACAATGCGGGCTGGATCCTAAGTCCAGTGCGTCTGCCAGTTCCGCCACTCTCGCACTTAGAGCTTAATACCATAAACTTACCCTTACGATTAACTATTCTCCTCGTATGTGTCAAGGGCTAAAAATGAGGAAAACTTAAAAACCGGGACTACCTATTAGAGATTCTGCTCTTTTTTTCAACCTCTCTGTAACTTTTAGGCTTTCTGTCTTTAAGGTATAAATCATTTTGAAGGCAAGACCTAAAAAGGTGCCAAATGGATAAGATTGTACCAAAGATGACATCTCAATCCTTTCGGTATAGTTTCTAAAAAAGAATGGCATCATCTGGACACTTCCCCATTCCATAGGTACATTTCCCAATGCCTTTTTCCCATAGCCCTTAAGCCCCCACAAAGTAAATAGATGTGCCTCTCTAAAGATAGAGTCATGAAATAGTGTATAAAATTTATTAGACATGCATCCAAAAGAAAGGCTATTGAGCACACCTACAAATACCTTATTTTTTGCTACCCTCCCTGCCTCCCTTAATGCTTCAAGAGGGTCATCAAGAAATTCTAATGTAATAATAAGGGTAGCTAAATCAAATTCGTTATCCTCAAAAGGTAAATCCTCTGCTCTGCCAATCTTTAGGGAAGCCTTATTGCCCAATCTTGACCTTGCAATATCCAGCACATATGGAGAGGCATCAAGGCCGGTTACATCAAGTCCTAATCGGTGAAAGAGAAGGAGATGATTTCCTGTCCCGCAGCCAATATCTAAAATCCTCTCTCCTCTTTGAGGCCTTAAAAGGCGTACAATAAGCTCGCTGCTTAACCTGTCAAGCAAGATTCCTTCAGGGGATTTTTGCCATGACTCGTAGAGGTTGGCTAATCTTAGATCGAATATATTCCCCATGACCTTTACCGTTGCTATTCCTTTTGACTATTATCATACAGGGGTTTAATAACATTAAGAGATGCTGAAAGTCAATCCTTCCCATCTACACTCATAAAGAAAAAGGCTTATCCAGAAAAATGCTTAGACCCGATAACTCATTTTATTTAGTTCTGGAAAACCCCGTCCTCTGGGCGGGGTCAGAGTTAATTGGCTCTGGCTGGAAACAACACCCAATGGAGTGTTGGAGTACTGGAGTAATGGACCTATCAAACGCGATTGGTTTGAGAAACTCTTCGGTGATTGTATCATTTTAAACTTAGAGTCCTAGTTCACCTGCCCTT
>CAZMUW010000248.1:0-2681 GCA_964569645.1 uncultured Desulfobacteraceae bacterium
ACTGTCAAAGACTTTGTGTAGCAAGACATCCTTCAACCCTCTCCCCCGAGATAGGCCTTCTGCATCATTTCATTATTGAGAAGGTTCCGGGCAGTATCAGCCAGTACGATGGAGCCCGTTTGAAGGACATACCCTCGATCCGCAATGGAGAGTGCCATATTTGCATTCTGTTCCACCACAAAAACCGTTGTTCCCTGCTGGTTAACCATCTGAATCAGCTCAAATTGTTGGTCCACAAAGAGGGGGGCAAGGCCCATGGAAGGTTCATCCATCAGAAGTATCCTGGGCTTGGAAAGGAGTGCCCGCGCCATGGCAAGCATCTGCTGTTCACCCCCGCTCAAGGTGATACCTGGCTTGTAGAGCCGTTCTTTGAGTAGAGGAAATAGTTCCAACATCCTGTCTATGTCCCTGTTGACCTGGTCTTTATCCGTCCTCAAGTAGGCACCCATTTCCATGTTTTCGAGCACCGTCAATCTGGGGAAGATTCTTCTATTTTCAGGAACGATGGCCACGCCCTTCGATATAATATATTTTGTTGGCCTTCCGTCTATCCTCTCGCCGTTGAGCTTCACAGTTCCCTTTTTGGTATTGCATACCCCAATAATCGTCTTTAGAGTCGTGGACTTGCCCGAGGCATTTCCACCTAAAAGGCATACCAGCTCCCCATCATGTATCTTGATATTGATGTCATATAACGCCTGAATACTTCCGTAATAGGTGTCAACACCTTCAAGCTCCAGAATGGGGATCTTATCCATGGCTTAATGTCTCTTCCGTCCCAGGTAGGCCTGGATAACATGTTCGTTATTCGCCACCTCTTGATAGGTTCCTTCTGCAATCTTTCTACCATAATCGAGAGCGATTACCCTGTCTGAGATTGTCTTGACTACATTGAGTTTATGCTCGATCAAGACTATCGTATAACCATAAATGTCTCTGAGTGTTTTGATGAAGTTGGTTATCTCTATAGTCTCCTGCGGATTCATGCCTGCTGATGGCTCATCCAGCATCAGGACTTTGGCGTTTGTCGATATTGCTCGGGCAATCTCGAGGCGTCTTCTGTTGGCAAAGGATAGAAAAATCGCCTTTTGGTCAAATCGATAGCCGGTGAGCCTGGCTCCAAAAAGTCCCAATATCTCCTTTGCTCTTTCCTCTGTCCGGGCCTCTTCTTGCCTGTGAAGAGGAAGGTGGAGAAGGATCGATAATGGCCCGGATTTCGTTCGGCAAAACTGCGCTACCTTGGCGTTATCCAGCACGGTCATCTTACTAAATAGTCTCAGGTTTTGAAACGTCCGTGCGATCCCCGCCTTAACCACCTGATGGGGCTTCAATCCCGTAAGGTCAGAGTCCTCAAAGAAAATGTAACCAGAACTTGGAGGATATATACCGGAAATGAGGTTGAACATAGTTGTTTTTCCAGACCCGTTCGGTCCGATGATGCTCAAGATCTCTCTTTCAAAAAGTCTCAAGCTCAGATTGTTGACTGCTATGAGTCCACCAAAGTTCTGTGTTACATCCCTGAGCTCGAGTATGACGCTACCACCCTTTGAATATCTTTTCCTGCCCGCCCCCAACATCCGTTCTTTTTCATCATAGTAAAGATCTGTTGAGGCCTTGAGAAGCCCTGCCTCATCCTTGTCCGGCTGCTTCCTCCCTCTGACAAGAAATCCGATTTCTCCCATGATGCCCTGGGGTCTCAATGCCATCAGCACAATCAGGATAAGGCCATATGACATCATTCGATATGCCCCATATTCCCTGAGAAATTCGGGTAGGATAGAGAGTAAAACGGCACCCAGGATCACACCCACAATGTTGCCAAGCCCCCCAAGGATAACCATGCAATAAGCGATTACAAGCTGTGGAAAATCAAAGTTGTTTGGAAATACGGAGTCCTGAAAAGAGGCAAACAAGGCGCCGGTAGCACCAGCAATGAATGCCCCTCCGGCAAATGCCATGAGTTTCATCCATGTTGTGTTGATACCCATTACCTCTGCCGCCAGCTCATCCTCGCGAATTGCCTCCCAACCCCTGCCATAGCGTGATCTCTTGATCCGGAAGGAGCCAAGGACGACGACAATGGCCGAAAACCAGATGAGGTAGGAATAGGCCACAGGGGAAATAATTTTAAAACCAAAAAGGTTGATCGGATCAAAGTTATAAATACCGTTAACACCGCCGGTAATATTGATAGGTCGGTCGAGGTTCAGCAACAAGAGCTTAAAGATTTGGGAGAATGCCAGGGTGACAATTGCCAGATAATCCCCCTTCAAGCGCATGCTTGTTGAGCCCAGGGCAAACCCAAACCCCATGGTTATGAAAGCAACTATGGGAAGAACCAACGGGAATGGCAGGTGAATATTGAATTGGTTCGAAGATAAGAAGGCAAACATGTAGCCTCCAATGCCAAAAAAGGCAACATATGACAGGTCCAGCAGACCGGCAAATCCTGCTACCACATTGAGGCCGAGGGCAAGCATGACGTAGAGACCGGTCATGGTATAGATTCTCAGCCAGTAATTATTTGGCATTATGTGGGGCGCGCCGACAAGAATAATGGCAATGGCCGCATAGAGTATCAGCCTGTTCCTTTTACTGAATTCATTGTTCGTGGATTTGTTGTCCATTAGCTCCTTACATGCCGATTGTTTGACTAAATGTGTCAGACAATTTCGATTGGG
>CAZMUW010000249.1:0-2654 GCA_964569645.1 uncultured Desulfobacteraceae bacterium
CTTTTTGCCGTACCTTTCCGGTTGATCTACGTTATCTTTCATGGAAAGCGAAATGCGGTTTCTTTCAAGGTCCACGTCAAGGACCGTGACCATTACACGCTGGTTAACCCTTACCACCTGGCCGGGGTCTTTCACGAAGCGCTTTGCTAACTGGCTGATGTGAACCAGGCCGTCTTGGTGCACTCCGATATCAACGAAGGCCCCAAAGGCGGTCACATTTGTGATCACGCCTGGAATCTTCATGCCTGGCCGCAGATCACTGATCTGCTTAATCCCTTCAGCAAAGCCCGGGTCTTCGAACTGCTTCCGGGGATCACGCCCGGGTTTAGCGAGTTCATCAATGATGTCAGTCAAAGTGGGCATCCCCACCTTTTGCGTTACATACGCAGATAGATCAATCTGCCGACGAAGCTCTTCATCATCGAGCAGATCTCTTACAGAACAAGCCAGATCTCTGGCCATGGTCTCTATAATGGGATACGACTCGGGATGGACCGCGCTAGCATCAAGTGGGTTTTTCCCTCCCCTGATGCGGAGAAAGCCTGCGGCCTGCTCAAAGGCCTTGGGACCCATCCGTTCCACCTTTTTTAGCTCATCCCTGGACGGAAGAGGACCATGCTCATTGCGGTAAGCGATAATATTCTTGGCCGACTGTGGGCCAAGACCCGAAACATATCTCAGGAGCTGCTCACTGGCTGTATTGACCTCCACACCTACCGCATTGACACAGCTCATAACCATATCATCCAGGCTCCCTTTGAGTGCCTGCTGGTTTACATCGTGCTGGTATTGCCCCACACCAATGGATTTGGGATCGATCTTCACCAGCTCCGCCAGAGGGTCCATGAGGCGCCTTCCTATGGAGACCGACCCCCGAAAGGAGATGTCCAGATCAGGAAACTCAGACCTAGCCAACTCAGAGGCAGAGTAGACGGATGCACCGCTCTCATTGACAATCACCACCGGAACATTTCCTGGTAGATTAAGGTCCTTGATAAAGGACTCGGTCTCCCTTCCTCCGGTACCGTTTCCCACCGCAATGGCCTCCACTGCGTACTTTACGCACAGCCTGGAAAGGGTCTCTTTAGCCTCAGAGATTTCCTTTTCGGATTTAAAGGGGTAGATAGTGTCAGTGTAAAGTAATTTTCCCTGCCGATCCAGGCAGGCCACCTTGCAACCTGTGCGGATACCCGGGTCAATCGCTAAGAGGTTTTTTTGGCCCAACGGAGGGGCGAGCAGAAGTTCTCGGATATTGTTGGCAAATACCTTTATCGCCTCTCTATCGGCCTGCTCTTTGGTTTCAAGGCGGATCTCTGTTTCCATGGCAGAGGACAGAAGCCTGCGGTAGCCATCCCGAACTGCCTCTTTCACATGATAGGATGCGGCATTTTCTGCTTTGACAAACAAGGCCTCCAACAGGACTAGGGCCTCATCCTCAGGGAGGCTTACCCGCAAACCCAAAAAACCCTCTTTTTCTCCCCTGCGCATGGCCAAGACCCTGTGGGATGGTGCTTTAGAGACCGGTTCTTCCCAATCGAAGTAGTCCCTAAACTTGGCGCTCTCTGACTCCTTGCCCGGAATTACTTTGACCCGGAATATCCCTTTCTGAGCATAGAGGGCACGCATTTTTTCACGGGCCTCTCGGTCTTCGTTTACCCACTCGGCAATGATATCTCGGCTGCCGGCAAGGGCATCTTCTTCTGTTTCAACCCCTTCTTCCGGGTCAATATAGGCGGCTGCCTCTGTGAGCGGATCTGTGCCCTCCTGCTGTTCGAATAGAAGCTTGGCCAGAGGTTCAAGTCCCTTTTCCCGGGCTACGGTTGCCCGGGTACGCCGTTTTGGCCTGAAGGGTAAATAGATATCTTCAAGGGTAGTCAAACTCTGGGCAGCAAGGATCTTTTCTTTCAAATCATCCGTGAGCAACTCCCTGTCCTCAAGCGATTTAAGTATGCTCTTACGGCGCTTGTCCAATTCCTCCAGTTGGGCCATCCTGTCACGTATGGCAGTTATGGCCACCTCGTCAAGAGCGCCGGTTACCTCTTTTCTGTATCTGGCAATAAAGGGCACAGTGGCGCCCTGTTGAAGCAATCCGGCAGTGGCCTTAACATGTTGGGGCAAGAGGTTCAGTTCATCAGCGATCTTGGTAATATGGTCCTCGTTCATTCTTCTGCCTGGTAGTTGTTTTAGCCTACATAAATTTTTTAAATGCGCAATGATCGAAAATGCATACTTTTTCAAGCTTTCTGAGAATACCTTTTTCTTTTTATTAAAACAAGAAGGAGTTGTAAATGGTCTCCTTTTTCAAAATGGAGAGCATTAAATCTTTCGGAGTATTGCGGGGATGGTATTTAGGGAAATTCAATAACTTGGAAGCTACTCGGTTGATTGAAAGTCTTTACACTTAGTCAAATCAAAGATGAGGCAAAGACACAAAATACCTCACCCTACCGATCATATTTTTCGGTGTATGAGCGGATGAAATGAATTTGGACGCTCTTAAATAAAAAAGTAAATTGACAACAGAGCAGGGAAATGGTAAAAGTTTGCCCATGCCAAGATTAGCACGACTCGACGCTCTCGGTGTTTTTCATCACGCCCATGAAAGGGGACGTCCATAAGAAACTAAGAAACTTGACAGTAGCTTATTGATGGGT
>CAZMUW010000250.1:0-2647 GCA_964569645.1 uncultured Desulfobacteraceae bacterium
AAATGATCAACGTTGATTCAAAGTTGAAGTGAATTTCAAATATATTTGGCTAGTTGTTAGATATCCATGCCTCAAGAGGGGTTAGGTAGTATGGAGTATAATAAAAAAAATATCCGCCCTGGTGCTGACCGGTTCAGATTGGTTAAGTTTTTTGCCTATACAAGTTTTGTGATCCTCATTATTTCAAGCTTCACCCTCTCAATGGTTATTTCCCAGCGGGCTACAAAGGTTCTGATGAATACCCATGAAAATGACGCCCTCCTTATAGCAAATAATTTGAACCATCAAGTATTTCACTATTTTGTTCTTCCTATTCTTCGAAAATACAGGGCAATCAGCCTGAGAGAAAAGGGACAATCTGATCTGATGGACAAAATAGTCAGGACCACTATTCACTCCTTTAATATAGAAAGAGTCAATATATATGATGGTTATGGGATAGGGATTATTACCTATAGTACCGATAGGGATTTGATCGGATTAACTGGCAGAGGAGATATGGGATATAGAGCTGCCCTTGAGGGAAAGCATAGCTCACGTTTAATATCCCGTGAGCCTGCAATTTTTGGAACCTGGATCACAGATTTTGCAAAGGAAAAAAAGCTGAGGACTTTTATACCTTTTAAGGCAGAACCCCCTCATTCTGATAAAGGGATATTAGGCGTCTTTGAATTGATTCAAGATGTTACCAAGGAATATGAATCTATAGTTAAATTCAGGTATCTTATCTTTGGTGTATCTCTTGCGATTATGTTTCTTATATTTCTGGCTCTCCTCCTGGTAGTAAGAAAGGCTGAACAAATCCTTAGAAATAGGGCACAGGAACAGAAGCTATTAGAAGATCAACTGAATCAAGCGGAGCGTTTAGCTGTGCTTGGTGAAATGGTTGCCGGTGTTTCTCACGAGATAAAAAACCCCTTAGGCATAATAAGGAGTACGGCCGAATTATTGGAAGAGAAATCAGAATCAGATCAGATCCAGAAAAAACTATCTAATATTATTATTGATGAGTCAGGGCGCCTAAATGATATTGTAACTGATTTTCTCGACTTTGCCAGGCCCCAGGTACCAAATCTCCAGGATTGTCACCTTGAAGAAATTATGGACAGAAACCTCTCTTTCCTGCGACCTGAATTAGATAAGAAAAGGGTCTTTGTGAATAATGGCAACCTGAATAGGGGAGCATTTACTATTAAGGCAGACCCGGGGCTTCTTTACACGGCATTCCTAAATGTTTTTATCAACGCTATTCAGTCAATGAAGGATGGCGGTAATGTCAGCATTGAAATTAGAGAGGAGAATGAAAACTACCAGGTTGAAATTCAAGATACAGGAATCGGGATCAGTAAGGAAAACCTCAAAAAGATATTTAATCCCTTTTTTACAACAAAGGAGAAGGGGAGTGGCCTTGGACTTGCTATTGTGAAAAACATTATAGAGGGGCATAAAGGAACGGTGTGGATAGAGAGTGAGGAAGGAGTGGGCACAAGGGTATTTGTTGCCTTACCCCGAAGACAACAGATTTAAGGGACTCTTATATGGAAACGATCTTGATCGTAGACGATGAAAAGAACTATCTGATTATCCTTGAAGCCTTGCTGGCCCCTGAGGGTTACGAGATAATTACAGAGGATAATGCGTCCAATGCTCTCCGCTTAATTAGGGAAGCGGATTTGGATCTAGTAATTACCGATATGAAGATGCCTGGAAAAAATGGGATACAGATCTTAGAAGAGGCAAAGAATATAGACCCTGAACTCCCGGTTATCATAATGACCGCCTACGGGACAATAGAGATGGCAGTGGAGGCTATGAAAAAGAGGGCCTATGATTACATCACCAAGCCTTTCAGGAATGAGGAATTAAAGCTAACGGTCAAAAAGGGCCTCGAGCTTTATAGGCTTAAGAAGGAGAATAGGCTTCTTAGTGAGGCCCTTTCAGATCGCTATAAATATGGAAATATGATTGGCAAGAGCAAGCCAATGCTCAAGACCTACGATATGATCGGGAAAGTTGCCCAATCCAGCATATCTGTAATGATCACAGGCCAATCTGGTACCGGCAAGGAACTTATCGCTAAGGCCATTCATTACAACAGCCCAAGGAAAAACAGGCCCTTTATTTCTATAAGTTGCGGTGCATTGACTGAAACCTTGTTGGAAAGTGAACTCTTCGGTCACGAAAGGGGTGCCTTTACCGGGGCTGTTACCATGAAAAAGGGGCGATTTGAATTGGCTGACGGTGGAACCTTGTTTCTGGATGAGGTGGGCGAGATGTCACCTTCCCTACAGGTAAAGCTTCTCAGGGTATTACAGGAGATGGAATTTGAAAGAGTAGGGGGGACAAAAAGCATCAAGGTGGATGTCAGAATTTTGACGGCCTCTAATCGCGAATTAAAAGAAGATGTAGACAGAGGGATATTCAGGGAGGATCTTTTCTATCGCCTGAATGTGATCCAGATAGAGGTGCCACCCTTGAAAGATAGGCTCGAAGATATCCCCTTTCTAGTTGCACATTTCATAGAGAAGTACCAGCCGTCCAAAAAGAGAAAATATGAACTGGCCCCTGAGGTCTGGAAAGCCCTTTACGGATACAGCTGGCCTGGGAATATCAGGGAGCTGGAGAATACAATTGAAAGGGCCCTGGT
>CAZMUW010000251.1:0-2620 GCA_964569645.1 uncultured Desulfobacteraceae bacterium
TTCACTGGGGCCATTATTCCAACATTCCAATTGTGAGCGAAGCGAACTAAGTTCAAAGCCGTTTTCTCCTTAAAAGAAAACGGCTGATTTTAGACCAGATCAGGTTAAGGTTTTTTCAAAAATGGATATCAGCCTAAACCCCTCTATAAAAGTAATTTATCAATATATTTACAAACTTGTCAATCAAATTTTACCCTTACTTGCTTGTCTTCTTGACTTAATGGCTATTTACCGTATATAGTTAACCTTATGAAATGGAATACTAAATCCTGACTCCTAAATGACGAGTGCCAATTGAGGGGGAAGGCCAGCCTTTCCAATGTCTCAATGTTTGCAACTTAGGGAACTTAGCTCATGAAAAAGTCTTTGAAATCAATTATTTCAATAAATCCTACCTCTATAACCATCACTTTGACCATCTTTGTCTTGATCCTATTTTTGTTCGGCGTTGCTATCTTAGATCTGGTGGAATTGAAAACCTATGATCTCCAGCTGATTTCAAGAGAGGTTCGCAAACCCTCTCCTCAGGTAGTCCTGGCTGTGATCGACGAAAAGAGTGTCAATACGGAAGGGCGTTGGCCCTGGCCCAGAGCCAAGATTGCCAGGCTCATTGATCTTCTCTCCCAGGATGGGGCCAAGGTCATAGGATTTGATATCGGATTTTGGGAACCTGATGAGAACACCAACCTCGAATTTATCAGTCAATTTGAACAAAAAATCGACTCCTTAAAATTAAAAGATGATCGAATAAAGGAATTTATAAAGAAGAGCAAACTCAATGCGGACAACGATCTCATCCTTGCCAATGCAATCAGAAAATCTCGGGCTAAAGTAGTCCTTGGATATTTCTTTTACATGACCCAGGCCGAGCTCAATTACCAGGTCGAACAGAAGGATATAGAGAGGCAACTTAAAAGGATCATAAATTCCCAATATCCTTTGCTCATGTATGATCAACAAAATATAACGATAGATCCCTTTATTCGTATTGCCTATATCCCTGAGGCTAATCTTGACATATTGAGTCAGGCCGCTCCTTCATCGGGCTATTTCAATGTCGTGCCTGATCCGGAGGATGGTATTATCCGATGGATGCCTCTCATTATCAAATGTGGCGAGGATATCTACGGCCCCCTTTCCATTCAGTCTGTCTGGCATTATCTTGATCGACCTCAGCTGATGGTCAGGGTGGCTTATCACGGCATTGAAGGAATAAAGATGGGAGAGAGATTTATCCCCACAAACGAAAAGGGTGAGATGCTCATTAACTACCTGGGTCCTGAGAAGACCTTTCCGCATTACTCCATAAGTGATATAATCCACGGAAATCTCCCAAAAGGGACATTTAATGATAAGATCGTTCTGGTAGGGGCCACAGCAATAGGCATATATGATATAAGGAATACCCCCCTTTCACCTGTTTATCCTGGATTGGAAGTCCATGCCACTGCTGTCGATAATATCCTTAATAAGGACTTCTTAGAAAAACCTAAATGGACCGAGATATATGATGCCCTGGCCATCCTAATACTGGGCTTACTTACCGGTGTGGCAGTTCGCCGAGTGAGCGCCCTGAAAGGAATATTTTTTTCCTCTGTACTATTTATCACATATATATGGATAAGCCGCTGGCTTTTTATTCATTGGGGTATTTGGGTCAACATCGTCTACCCCCTTCTGACCCTTGCTCTGATCTATACCTCCCTTACAGTATATCGTTATTTAACCGAGGAAAGGGAGCGCAAAAAGATTAAAGGGGCCTTTACCTACTATGTCTCTTCTTCAGTGGTTAATGAGATGTTAAAACATCCTGAAAAATTGAAACTGGGTGGAGACAGAAAAGAGCTTTCAGTACTTTTTTCAGATATTAGGGGTTTTACTACCATTGCTGAAGGACTAACACCTGAAGATTTAGTACATCTTTTGAATGAATACCTCACCGTTATGACAGATATTGTCTTTAAATATGATGGCACCCTGGATAAATATATGGGAGATGCCATAATGGCCATATACGGTGCACCCCTCGATTTACCGGATCATCCCATTAAGGCATGTCAGTCTGCCCTTGAAATGATTAATGAGCTAAAGCGGCTTAATCAAAAGTGGATTGGAGAAGGCAAGCAACCTATAGATATCGGCATTGGCATAAACACCAGTCCCATGATGGTTGGTAATATGGGATCGGAACAGAGGTTTGATTTTACTGTTATGGGTGACTCAGTTAATCTTGGCTCCAGGCTGGAAGGTGCCAACAAGAGCTATAAGACCAATATAATAATTAGTGAATTTACATTTGATAGGGTGAAAAATGAATTTGTCTGTATGGAGCTGGATTCAGTCAGGGTAAAAGGAAAGAGGCAGCCGGTAAAGATTTATAACCTTGTAGGATATAAAGATCTCCCTGATATCCAGGAGACGGTTGTAAATCAGTTCAATCAGGCGGTTGCTTTATATAAAAAGAGAAAATGGGATGAAGCAGTCCATGTCTTTGAGAATATTACCGTCATGGATGCCAACCTCTATGCAGCACAAGTCTACATTGAAAGGTGCCTTGATCTCAAAAAAAATCCGCCCCCTGCTGACTGGGATGGGGTTTATGCCATGACCACCAAATAAA
>CAZMUW010000252.1:0-2613 GCA_964569645.1 uncultured Desulfobacteraceae bacterium
TCAAAAAATCCACCTAATTTCAATAAGTTGTAGAATTTCCGAGACGTTCAATTACAATAGGGATCTTTATTCGGCAAGAGGAGAGCTAAAAGGGAGTAGACATAGTGTAGATGCCAGTGTATTTGGTTGTCTTGCACCGCTCTACTTTTTTGAAAAAACTCGAAAAAAATGTGCACATGGGGGGCGCTGCCGCGAAGAAGGGTTACTACTAGCCCTGATGACAGGAAAGAAAAAACTGGAGTACAGCCAGACAGTGACTCTTGAATTTCCTCGTCAAAAACCTCGCTTCGAATGTGCAGAAACACAAGAATCAAATCCTGAGCAAGCGGCAGATCTTTAAGGCTCCTCCACCTCGCTTCTTGACCAAAGAACTTAACTCCTTGACGAAAAATGTATTATTTGATAGTTTTCCCTGAACACAATAATGTGCGTCAACCCTGACAAGAGGGATACCATGATCTAAATGCCAAGACCTTGTTTCTCATAAAGAGAGGTGGGGTTTCTAATGGCATATAGGCTTAATCCAATGATGTGGAGAGTAATGAATCAGGGAAAATAATCAACAGACGATGGAAACATGGCTGGAAAAACAACAAGTTTTGACATTGAGCAATACATAAGAGAACAGACATCTGCAATCCTCGAGAGGGTTAAGGGGTTTGACAACAAACTGTATCTCGAATTTGGAGGCAAGCTCCTTTATGACTATCATGCTTCGAGGGTTTTACCCGGATATGATCCGAATGTGAAAATGAGGCTTTTACAGAAATTAAAAGACAAGGCAGATATCCTACTTTGCATCTATGCTGGTGATATTGAAAGAAAAAAAATAAGGGCAGACTTTGGCATTACCTATGATTCTGACGCCCTCAAACTGATCGACGATTTAAGGGAGTGGGGAATCGAGGTGCTGGGTGTGGTCATTAACCGTTTTGATAACCAGCCAGCCGCCACATTGTTCAAAAATAGACTGGAAAGGAGGAATGTGAGAGTCTATGCCCATCGTTTCACAAAAGGGTATCCCACAGACGTAGAATTGATTGTCAGCGATGAAGGATATGGAGCTAATAAGCATATTGAAACGGAAAACCCCCTGGTCATTGTTACAGGTCCCGGTCCCGGCAGTGGGAAGTTGGCCACGTGCCTCTCTCAATTGTACCATGATTACAAGAAAGGGATTAAGTCCGGATATGCCAAATTTGAGACTTTTCCTGTCTGGAATTTACCGCTTAAACATCCGGTTAATGTAGCCTATGAGGCAGCAACCGCTGATATCAAAGATTTCAACCTCATCGATCCTTTTCACCTGGAATCCTACAATCAGACAGCGGTAAACTATAACCGTGATGTCGAAATATTCCCTGTTCTCAAAAGAATACTAGAGAAAATAACTGGTGGCGAATCATTTTACAGATCTCCAACAGATATGGGAGTGAATCGAGCCGGTTTTGCTATAACTGATGATGATGTCACAGGTGAGGCAGCCAAGCAGGAAATTATCAGGCGCTATTTTCGATACCAGTGTGAATATGCGATGGGCTTTGCGGACAAGGAAACCGTCCAGAGGGTGGAGCTTTTTATCAAGGATTTTGATCTCCTACCAGAGTGCAGGAGTGTTGTTGAACCGGCACGCCAGGCCGCCAGACAGGCACAAGAGACAGATAAAGGCAACGAGGGCATCTATTGTGGGGCAGCCATAGCATTAAGGGACGGCACCATGGTTACCGGCAATAACTCTCCTCTCATGCATGCAGCATCAAGCCTTATCTTGCATGCCATAAAGCACTTGGCAGAAATTCCCAATAAGATAAAGTTGCTGCCTTCCCACATAACGGATTCTGTCAAAAATCTCAAGACGGAAATCCTGAACGAAAAAACAGTCAGCCTGGACCTGGAAGAGACTCTGATTGCCCTCGGTATCAGTGCAACGACAAATTCTGCTGCTCAATTGGCCATTGAGAAATTAAAAGAACTTCAGGGCTGTGAGGTACACATGACACACATCCCCACACCGGGCGATGAAGCAGGCTTGAGGCGTCTGGGCGTTAACTTGACCAGCGATCCAAATTTTTCCACAAAAAATCTCTTCATCACCTGAATCTGGAAAAAGCATGGTAGAATGTTGCACATCCATAATGGTAGGGGATAGAATGGCAAGCTGGGTCCCGATGCGTTAAGACGAAATTGGCAAGGAAACTGCTTGATAAATTTCTGACTTCGTACTATTTTCCAAGACAATATAATCTTCTAAGGACTGAATCCTTTAGATATGATTGAGGGGACAAACGATGCCCAAACGTACCGATATCCATAAGGTTATGATTATCGGTTCTGACCCTGTTATCATTCGTGCCTTATATCACCACTACTGCGGCAGCCATGGCTGCAGGTAGGGGTATTCAGGCCTGCCGAGGTGATCATGGATCTGTCAAACCGCTTCGGAACTACCATATGGATATCAATCCGCCTTCAGCGGACCAAGGAGGAAATGACCAATGAAATCAATGGGTGATAACTGCGGTGTATTTGGCATTGTTAAGGAGACAGGCTGTGTTGAAGATATCTATAAAGGTCTTGACTTCCTTCAACACAGAGGTCAGCAGTTCTGTGGTA
>CAZMUW010000253.1:0-2596 GCA_964569645.1 uncultured Desulfobacteraceae bacterium
TAAATTTATAGTATAGGAAATCCCATTTTTAAACCAATAAAAACTGGCCCAAAGCGTGTGATGGTCATTGTTGTTCCTTTAACTTTAGGCACTTTAGGCACTTTAAACTTTAGGCACTTAACTTGACCACCAGGGATTAGCCGCAGACCCACGCAGACAGACACAGATATTTTTTTGGGCCGACTTGGCCGAACAAAAAATGCAATCGCTTCGCGAAAATGGATATTAATGATGTTACCTATGCGATAAATGGTGCTGTGTTTGAAGTGAATCGAGTCCTCGGTGCTGGTTTTCTCGAGAAAGTACACCTGTTAAATAGAATGCCGAACC
This sequence comes from uncultured Desulfobacteraceae bacterium, assembly GCA_964569645.1. Classification (GTDB taxonomy): domain Bacteria; phylum Desulfobacterota; class DSM-4660; order Desulfatiglandales; family B25-G16; genus JABXJZ01. The sequence goes on from CAZMUW010000253.1 coordinate 331, forward strand.
ATCGCTCTCGCCCGTCTGCCTCGCAAGGCCTTGGCGAGCGGGCAGGCTCAGGCGAGGCGGGCGGGTCGGCCAGGCATTAGTCTGCGTCAGTCGGCGGTTGAAATAAAACATCAACTTACGTAGGAGACAAATGGAAATAAGGTCAGATTATCTCATCATTGGAAGCGGCATTGCCGGACTAAGCTTTGCCCTCAAGGCAGCCCTGGGAGGGACAGTTAGTATAGTGACAAAAAAAGAGAAGATGGATGCCTCTACCAATTATGCCCAGGGGGGTATCGCCTCAGTGTTGGATCCAAAAGACTCATTCGATCTTCACATAGCAGATACCATAGAGTCTGGCGCCGGCCTCTGTAATGAGAAAATTGTCCACATGGTTGTAACAAATGGGCCTGATATGATTAGGGAGCTTATCTCTCTTGGGGTTAACTTCTCACATAATACAACCCAGACTGACAGATTAGATCTCACCCGGGAAGGGGGGCATTCCATGAGGAGGATTGTCCACACTGATGATCTTACCGGGAAGGAAGTGGAAGGATCCCTTATACAAAATATGGAGAAGAATAAAAAAATCAGGATCTATGAGAATCATATGGCCATCGACCTGATTACTACCTCCAAATTTATAAAAAGGGGTATCTCAACTAACGAAACTGAGGAGACATGCTGGGGGGCCTATGTTTTGGATATAAATACAGGTGAGGTAAAGACCTTCCTGGCCAGGGTAACCGTCCTTGCAACCGGAGGGGCAGGGAAGGTGTATTTTTATACCAGCAACCCTGATATTGCCACTGGTGATGGTGTGGCTATTGGCTATAGGGCCGGGGCAAAGGTGGCAAACATGGAATTTGTACAATTCCATCCCACATGCCTATACCATCCGATGGCAAAAAATTTCTTGATTAGTGAGTCTGTCAGGGGTGAAGGGGGGCGATTAATCGATAAAAGAGGCAGCCATTTTATGGAACGCTACCACCCCCTAAAGGATTTGGCTCTGAGAGATATTGTGGCGCGATCAATTGACGCTGAATTAAAGAAGAGCGGCGATGAATGCGTCTATTTAGATATAAGTCACGGGCCTATGGATTTTATTAAAAACCGATTTCCAAATATATACAAGAGGTGTTTAGAGTTAAACATAGACATCACTAATGAGCCGATTCCAGTTGTTCCGGCTGCTCATTATATGTGTGGTGGCCTTTTGACAGATAAACATGGCCGGACCACTATTACCAACCTCTATGCAATAGGTGAGGTAGCCTGTACCGGGTTGCATGGGGCAAACAGGTTAGCCAGTAACTCTCTCCTTGAGGCCCTTGTGTTTGCAAAATCGGCCTTTGAAGACAGCGCCGGGAAGATCTCTGATAGAGAAGGTGATTATGGATTTCCACCCGTTCCTGTGTGGGACACAGGATCAGCCACGGACAGCGATGAATCTGTTGTTGTTTCCCATAACTGGGATGAGGTAAGAAGACTTATGTGGAACTATGTAGGCATAGTCAGGACAAATAAGAGGCTGATCAGGGCAAAAAGTAGGATAGAGGTCATCCAGCAGGAGATCAAGGAATACTACTGGGATTTTATGATCACAAGGGATTTGTTGGAGCTGAGAAATCTTGCAACACTTGCAGAGTTAATCATTACCTCGGCTAACATGCGGAAGGAAAGCAGAGGACTTCACTATAATCTGGATTACCCGGAACGGGATGAGAAGAACTGGGGCCGTGATACGGTGATATAAGCTATTGCTTATTGCAAAATGAAAATTGCAAAATGCTTCCGAATTCCGGAACTCGGAAGCAAATCAAGTCCAAAGCCCCAATGCCGAAATGTTATTCAAAAAAACAGCTATCACTTTGCTAAACTGGAAATATGCGATAAGCGATAATATATACCCATAACGCACACCTCACGTCCCACATCCCACATCAATCAATTTTCGCATTTGGATTTTGTGTTTCATTTGGTATTTGAGCTTTGAAATTTGTCATTTTAAGTCCTCAGCTTTAGCCATGTCTTTACAAATGCGTAGAGCAGACCAAGAGAGATGACACCAAGAACAAGATAAAGAAGCCCCATAAAGATAAGGCGGCTTGCATCCCATGTCCATTCAAAAATAAAAGGAAACATATCAGCCTCTTTTCACGTAATAGTTCAGCACCCCCTCCCCCTAACCCCCTCCCACCAGGGGAGGGGGGATATTTGTTGATGACATTAACATATTCCCTCCCCCTTGACGGGGGAGGGTTAGGGTGGGGGTGAACGA
>CAZMUW010000254.1:0-2594 GCA_964569645.1 uncultured Desulfobacteraceae bacterium
TTTAGGATATCTTAGCTTTCCTCCTTCTCTGACTAAGTTTTTGTTTATCCGTAATAGAGGAGAGTCAGGGAACCGTGAACTGATATGGTTAGCAAGTCCGTTGGAGGGTCGATATTCACCTATTGTTATCCGTGTAGGCTGAACGAATCGAAATATCTTATCAACCAATTCCGAGTAATCCTTTTCCCAGGTAGAATAAAAAATAACCGGATCTATTCTCAAACGTACTTCGTAACCTGCCTTCTGAACATTTGCTGCAGCTTTCAGACGGGATTGTGGGGAGGCTGTTCTGTGTTCTAACTGTTGAAACACCTTTTCAGTATTTACACTAAATGAAATAATGGATTGCCCACCGTGATTGAGATTAAGAATCCCGTCTACGCAATCACTCTTTGTTAAAAAAAGCAATCGTGTCCCTGGTGCATGCTCCGGCATAAAAGGAATTATCTGTTTTGCAAAGCCGGTAATGTAATCTACGGCCAAAGGATCACCAAGTTCCCCAAGGTTTAATAATTTCAAAGAGCTTGGAGCCCGCGATCTATCAAATTTCTTGATTTCATCATACATCTGCTCATAATTCATAAAATGGGTGGAAACAGGCTGTGTTCGAAATGTCAAATAAAGATAACAGTATTCGCACCAGAAATTACAGTTATTGTAAGCTGTCAGCTTATAAAATTTTGCACATCGTCCAATTGGATGCTGAAACTGTTCAATAAAGGGACTTACTCGGTCTCTTAATAAAAGGATGCCTCTTTCAGCATTGAGCTTTTCGATGCTTTTTTCTCCATTAACGCCTGGTGCTTTGTCTACCCAAATTAAAGGTAACCCTGCACGATTGGCTATGTCTTTAACCCTGATTTTGTTACCTATTTGTTGGGTTGCCCATATTTCACTTACAAGGGGTTTTTGAATCTCTGATTGAGAATATGCTAAGGCTTCTTCCTTGATTTGATTCCCAATTTCCATTTCTTTATCCGTATATGTCTTACATATTGTCATTTCAGGTATTTCCTGTATTTATCGAAAAATCTCTCAAAACAAAAAACCCTGTTCTCATTTTGAGAAACAGGGTCTTGGTCAGATCAATCCATGTTCCCTCCTGATCGAGGTTAAAACCAATTATTCTAAAACTTAATGATAATTACCTAAAATCAGGTGAATGGTCAAGAAAAACACGCAACAATGAAAAAGTAGCATAGAGCATGGCGCATAGGGCATAGCGCCCCGGTTGAATAAGTCAAGGCATTCCACCCCAGTTGAACACCCGGAGGGTACCCCAGTGAAATACGCTTCGCTATTACAGGAGTAAATTTCACGGGGTGAACCCGGTTCAACGGGGCGGGCGGGGTGAAAATTCAACAGGGTAAACATAGAGCAGAGGGCAGGGAAGCCGGAAGGCAGAGGGCAAAGGGAATTGGCGCATAGCATTATAGGTCTGCGCCCCTGAAAGGGGCGTTCTTTTCTTGAAAATGAGAGGATGGGCTTCGAAAATGTAAGCCACAAAGACAATGCTCAACTATTCGGATTCTAAGATTTTTTCAAGTTCTGTTATGAGGGACGGCAGATCATCTTCGATCGTATCCCACAAGATATTAAGATCAACTTAATCGTAACCGTGGATAAGACGATTTCGCATTGATACCACCTGTGGCCAAGGAATGGCTGGATATTTTTCCTGACCCTCAGGCGTGACACGGGCTGCGGCTTCCCCAATCACCTCAATCAGTCTGATAAGTGATAACTCGAGCATTCTCTCACGCTGTAGATCCGCCCGTTCTTTACCTTCGATCATGGCAACTGCTTCTTGAGCGTGCTCCAACATGTGCTGCAGGCGTACTATGTCATCATGCTGCGTCATAATGCACCACTGCTTCGGCAAGAACCTTGTCGCGATAGTACTTGCTTAGAAACCCAGGCGTGTTGAGATCCACCTTCCTTCCGAGTATCTCACCCAGTTCAATCTCCAGCCCCCCCAGCCGTATCATACCCACAGTCGTGCCGCGTTCAAACTCCACCAGCACATCCACGTCACTATCGAACCGGAAGTCTTCTCGGAGTGCAGAACCAAAAAGAGATAATTTCCGAATATGGTTTTTCTTGCAGAATTCAGCTATTTTTTCACTGGGGATATTAAGATTAGTTCTTGCTTGCATGACTATCTCCCAAAATTAAGTGGAAACCTCTTATAAAGAGTATCAATGTTGTTAAAATCATAAAAAAATTTAATAAAAGGGGTTTGTTCTAAAACAACTTATGTACAGGCTTTAAGCCTTTATTTTGGCAAGCTCCTCGTGGGCAGGCCCCAGTGGAATATGGTCCCGCCAATGAAATCTGCTACGCCCCAGAGAAATAAACAGACTCCACCTCAGTGAAATCTTCACCGCATTTCACCCTGGTAGGATACTGCCTTCCTACATGGGAGGTGCGGTAAAGATTGCATCCTGATACAGCCATACTCCCTTACAGGACAGGCAGGGTAAAATTTCACGGGACAAGCTCCAGTGGAATAGTTAATGATTCCAAGGGGTGAACCCTTTTATAAAGTTTAAACCTGTTCAGGTAAAAACTAATAGAATTTAGCCCAAAATCAA
>CAZMUW010000255.1:0-2594 GCA_964569645.1 uncultured Desulfobacteraceae bacterium
TGCCATGTCGTCCGCGGCGGAAGTTTAAAGTCATCTGTATGTGGCACTCGACCAGGATTATATCAATCAGACAACCTTTGATAACATCTATTCTCAGGCTGATAAAACCGCCAGAATCATCTCAGGGCTGATCAAATACCTACGCACCAAACAAACCAAACAAACTAAACAAACCAAATAAACCAGATCAACCAAACCAACGAAACAAACCAAACAAACCCTCTGTGTCCTCTGACCTCTGACCTCTGACCTCTGACTTCTGACTTCTGTGACTATGCTTGCCCTATGGAATGAAGTTTAATTTGTATTCCACTGGGGCGCATCTAATCCCGCCGTCAGCGGGACGCGTAAAGCAACAAAAGCACCAACGTCCCCTATTATAATATAATATAATGAATATTGCAATGGCGCAATTTACGTGACAGTTAAATTGAAATCATCAAAACGAAATCGAAAGGTCAGCTATGCCAGGGCCATTATCAGTTACCTGGGTGTAAGCCAGCTTTGCCACACTGCATCAGAAGTGGCACTAAGATTAGGGATTAGCGGGATGGGTGTTGGTAAATGTGTGGAGAGGGGCAAGAAACTACTTGACAAGCGAGAAATAATCAGAGAATATCTTCCATAAGTTTATAAGTTGACAACGGCCCTCATTCGGAAGGAAGGGGGAAAAGGTTATGAACCATTTAGATCATGATAGCAGTTATGAGCGGGCGCCGGTTGCAGAATTTTATCCTCCCCAGGGGAAATGGACTGAAGCCGACTACTTTGCTCTCCCCGAGACAAATCGCTATGTCGAACTTTCAGAAGGAAGATTGATTATGCCACCGCATCCCACAAGAAGTCATCAGATAGCTGTTGAAGAACTTTACATTCGATTACATGCATTCGTTCAAGAGCGGGGATCAGGAGAGGTGCATATTGCACCATTACCGGTGCGCCTGTGGCCAGGAAAGATAAGGGAGCCCGATATCTTTTTTATCTCCAAGGGGCATGTCGATCGCATTGGGGAGAAGACGTGTGGAGTTCCAGACCTGGTGATGGAGATCCTATCTCCCGGGACTCAGGAAATAGACAGGGGCGAAAAGTTCTTTGAGTATGCCCAAGCCAGGGTGATGGAGTATTGGCTGGTTGATCGGGATAAGGGAAGAATCGATGGTTACACCTTAAGAGGGAGTGCCTATGAGCTTATGGAGAGCTACAAGCTTGGCGAGACGGCTTGCTCCGGGTTACTTTCTGGCTTCGAAGTCTTGGTGGATGAGGTGTTTAGACAATGAACACAGATAAGGGGAGGGCCTTTCGGCCTTGGCGCTACGAGCCTCAATTGGCCAGGTTCGACCAATTGCCTATTACGAAAGCAGCACTGGTAAACTTTCAGCATTTTCCGCCTTTCTCGATTTCGACTTCTTCTCTCTGAGTTCAACCAAACAAACGAAACAAACCAGATAAACCAGACAAACGAGATGAACCAAACAAACCAGACAAACCAAATAAACGAGACAGACCAGATCAACCAGATCAACGAAATCCACCAAATAAACCAAACAAACGAAACAAACGAAACAAACCAGATAAACCAATAATGTCTTTACCTTCTGTGTACTTTGCGAGAGATTAATCTTGGCAATAAGGTCAGAAGGTAACAACGTCCCCCATTAGAATATTATTTAGATAGGAGGTTAACTCGTTATGAAAACTGCAACTTTTGATGAAGCTTTGGACATCATAGAGTCTTTTCCAGAAGATCAAAGAGAGTCCATTGTCGAAATTGTCAAACGTCGCTTGACAGAGGAACGAAGAGAACAACTTGCGCAAACTATTAAGGAGGCGCGGGAAGAATATGCCCGCGGTGAAGTCAGGCGGGGCACAGTGGATGACCTTATTCGAGAGATTGCCAGATGAGAACACTTGTTTGGAGTAATGCATTCGGAAGATCGTTCAAGAGGTGGATGCGGAAACGGCCGGACCTGGATAATGACATAGCCGAAGCGTTAAGGCTTTTGGTTGTGGATCCATTTGCGCCTCAACTTGAAACTCATAAGCTTAAAGGAAAGCTTTCAGGCTCATGGGCATGCAGCGCGGGGTACGATCTGCGTATTGTATTTGATTTTGTACAGGCGGAAAAAGGTAGCGCAGATGATATCCTTCTGTTAGCAATAGGAACCCATGATGAGGTTTATTAAATGGAATATCTTTCATAAGGTCAGAAGGTAACAGCGTCCCCCATAGTGCTACTTGGCTGTTAAAAAGGCGGGCTATACGCAAAAAGAAGTGGGTGATAGCCTAAATGTAAGTCGGATAGCTGTGAAGAACAGTATCCAAAGAGGTGGAAAAAACCTTGACATGTGTGAGCAAATATGGGACAAAATGACGTAAGTTACTTTTGATACCAACGTCCCCCATTAATCACTGACAAACTACAGATTGAAAGCCCGCAATAATGCAAAGCAGTCTAAAGTTCTTGGTGTGACAGGGCTTGTTTTATAGGAATGTTCGTTATCTATTCAGAAGCCGGGACATGGACTTTCGCAAAGTGAAGAGAAACCTGAAGAAAAAGGGCGTTGGAGAGTATGATATTGTAGCGGTAGACAGTG
>CAZMUW010000256.1:0-2590 GCA_964569645.1 uncultured Desulfobacteraceae bacterium
CGCGATCATCGCGCCCACGCGCATCGGCCAAAGCGTCTCCGTCTTCGTCTTCGGCTTTCAGTATCTTATTCAGGCTCACTATGCGATGTGCTTTCTTTTTAGGACACTCGGAAGGCAGTTTTGTCGCTTGACATTCCCGTCGCTGCTCAATTGTGCAGCGGGTGCAGTTAAATCCAAAGAGCCGATACCTTCGTTTATTATAGTAGTCCTTCAGTTCATATTTGGCTACCATCATCAATGATGCTTCTGTCAGGAGCTTCCCCTTTACCGCATACTTTGCCTTTACCTTGGTCATCTCCACCAGCAAGTTGTGAAGGAAGTCCTCCCTGTCATCGGGTAGCACTTTATACACAGAGTAGCCGGCTATCTTGACAAAGACAGCCCAGTCTCCCTTTAGCTTTCCTTCGGCGTAGCCTGTCCTCATAGTTCCTCCCTAAAGTAAAAAGCCCCCGAGCTGTGGGGGCTTAAAAGGGGTGCGATTGAGCCGTTCTTAGAAGAAGGCAAAAAGAGAGGGTGCTACGCAAGCGTAACACCCAAAAAACAACCGATTAGAAAGCAGAAAACGCCCCTAGTAACCTAGAAGCGTTTTCTGCTTTTAGTGGTTAAGATAGTCCTTAACCGCAAGTGTTATCAGATTTGATACTCTAGCTTCAACCTCTAGTGGTAGTGGCTTTCCGTATCTTATAGCTTTACGCCTTCTGTTTTTGCTAGTGGCTTTTAAGCTGTCGCCTAAATCTATGTAAAGGTGAAAGTAGCTGGAAGCTATCTTAACTTTGGCGAAGGGTTGTAGCTTCAGCCCGCTCATTCCTAGACCTTCAAGGTAGTATAGCGGTTGCTTATCAAAGAATATGTCCTTTGCGATATTGCTAAATCTACCTCTTATCGGTAGTCTACGCTCACCTAGAGAGTGTAAAGCTTTGCTCTCTGCCTTCCAGTCTAGTTTAGCTTGCTCTCTATCCTCTGCCTTCCAGTCATCAATAAGCCCTTCAATAAAGACTTCATAGTGATGCTCTGGAATAGGGCAATTCCTATGCCCGTAGATACAAAAACCGCCACTATCAACGAATAGCTTGACTAGCAACACTTGTCGGCTAGGGGTTGACCACTTTGGTAAAGTAGCCATATTTTACCCCCTTCTGCTCAACCGTAGTGTTAGTGTGGCTATGCCCTGATAGTGTTACGCTGGGACTAACTCCCGCACCTTGCGACCTTTGGGGTTGACCGCTTCCGCTTCCACTTGTGCTACCGCTTCCGCTTTGGCTACCGCTTCCGCTTGTGCTATTGCTTCCACTTTGGCTTTGGCTTCCAAAGCAAGGTGAAGCTGTAGTCTATCGTGCTGTGTGATAGGTTTGCCAGCTTTTTTGGCTAGTGCGACTTGTGTCTTATAACCTTCGCCATTGTCTTTGATAACGCTTCCCGCATAGTTTAAGAGGTTAGCGGTAAAGTTATCACGAACTAGACGGACACTATCGCCTATCTCTTTGGCTACTCTAACAACAGGGCGACCAGCTTGCGTAAATCGCACCGCACCAGCCTTATCATAGCCTAGACGCAACGGACAGCCTAGAGCGTCTACTGGTATAGCAGTATCTCCCATTGTGTTAGTGGCGGTAAAGAACGGAAGCCAAACTTGCTCTAAATCAATTGACCATACCCTGCGACCCTGTGGCTTTTTGATACTCGGTATCAGTAGAGTTTTGATGTAGTTAGGACTTTCCATTTATGCTCAATACCTCACTTTTTACTTATTGAGCATAGCCACACTAACACTACGGCTGAACTATTCTGTATGACCACTAAATCAACGGCTTTCAACTTTGAAGGCTTTACCCTTCATTATCTATTCACTTTTGACCATCACCCGCTAGTTTTGCGGTAAGTGGTTTTTGTTAAGGTGCTTTTTTGTTTTTCCAATTCAATTATGTAACAAAAAGTCAGATTGTTACATTTCAGAATGAACCTATATTTTCGTGATATTTTTGATGGGGCATTTTTGATAGGTATAAAAGAAGCCGTCTTGCCAAAAAGAACAAGACGGCTGGTTACTAGTTAAAGGCGTTAATTCTAGCGTTACTCTAACGCCTTCAGAAGGCAGTACTGGAGCAAGCCAGCAGGGACACCTAGGCGATAAGGCTAAACGTTAGGCTAAAGGTTCTGTCTATTGTACACGTTGGCCCACTTAAGGGTGCACTCCATCCAACAACCTTTTCCAGCAACTTCCGCATTGCACATTCCATCGAAAAGCTCATCTTTCTGTAGTCACTGCGAGATGAACTGTTAATCTTGCTCAGATATAGGAAAGATGCTTGCAGGGTTACCGTGAGGTCTACCCAAACATACTTGCTAATAATTTGCTAATAGACGGAATAAGACTCAATGTTACGAGGTGGTATTCTACGCTCAATACGGGTTTTGGGCAAGTAATGCCAAAGTACTATTTTGTATCTAAAACTACTGTTTAGGACACCTAGTAGCAAATTTCGAGAGCGGCACCATCAGCCTCTCGGACATCTCTCCCTGCCTATAGTAAATTATTATACCACATCACCTCACTATATCAGCTATATGCTTTACGCGCTTGCTCCTCGGC
>CAZMUW010000257.1:0-2549 GCA_964569645.1 uncultured Desulfobacteraceae bacterium
AAACTAGCGCCTATGCGTCCCCAAGAAGAGTGGACTTATGGGTAATAGTTAGCCCTTTTAGGGAGGTAATTGGCGAGGTTGAGGTTGCAGAAACTATCCCAGTATAATTGCGCTGTCTTTTCTGCATCCTTTATCAAGACAGACCCTGTTGTCATGGGCAGTGTCCCCTTCTTAAAACCAATAATCAAATCTACCGTCTTTTCCTCTAAGATCCTTCTGGCTATCTCTCTTATCTTATCTATATACCCCATTATCAGACCACCCTGGCCCTTCCTTTAACAAGCCTCCTTATTGGGCCAACTTCTTTTACCTTTTCAATTACCTCTGTTGCTACCTCTGCAAACTTTCCCGCCTCTGAGGATGATATCCAGGAGAAATTCAATCTCTCTGGTTCTATCCCTGTATGTTCTAATAGATTCTTTAAGAGGGCGAATTTCCGTCTGGCATAGTAATTACCTTCCAGGTAATGGCACTCTCCCGGGTGTCACCCCGAAACCCATATACCATCAGAGCCACGCATAAAGGCCGATAAGATAAATTTTGGACTGACCCTTGCAGAGCATGGTACCCTGATAGGCCTTATGTTTGGGGGATACTGAATCCTATTTATTCCGGCTAAATCAGCAGCAGCGTAGCTACACCAACTGCAAAGAAAGGCTGTAATCATTGGTTCACAATCATTCATGTTATTCCCCTAAGTTTAAAGTGAGCTAAAGTTTAAAGTGCCTAAAGTGCCTAAAGTTATTAAGCATAGGACATATAAACATGTGACTTACAATCATTTCGCCGTTCACTTTTTTCCAATAGATGTAAAAATAACAAGCAATTCACTACACTCTTCATGTTCAGGTTTCACTTTGTCCCAGGATAACCACTCTGTCTCTACAATTGCTTCTAACCAATATTGTGTTTCACTGGCTTCACTTTCACAGATTTTGATCTTATTTTTAAAATCTGCCTTGCTTCTGGCCCGACTGGCTTCTCGGTAATTTGCGCCAATAGAAGTCCCAGATTTAGTGATCTGGTTCCTTATAGCCCTGCCCTCGGGAGTGTTGGGTAAAATTGTTGACAAACGGATTATTTGCGCCACGAATTTTCGGGTTCGTTTTTCAAGTTCTTTTGCGAATTGTTTATGATCCATAATAATCCTACCAAAAACTTTAGGCACTTTAGCTCACTTTAAACTTTAGGCACTTAGATGACTAATCATAGCCATAATCTGATCCTCATCGAAACCGTTTAGGTGTATGGGCAATAAAAGGTTACTGCATAGTGGAGTTCACTTTTAAAATTTAGCTAACATGAGATTTTTAAACCTTTTCAATAGGAACAATCCTTGGTTCATCTGTTGCAATAGAGGAATATCGAGATTACCTGGTTGAGCTTCAGGAGAACTAACGAAAGCTTATCCGTTTTGAAAAACCGATAATAGCCGCGATCAATAGTTATGCATTAGGATCAGGGTGCGAGATCCGGATAGCTGCAGAAGAGGCAAAGATTGCTCTCCCAGGAGGTCAAAGTTAAATCCTCAATTACGGGAGGGACATTGATATTGGTATTGAGGCCTGTCTGGCCGGTGTTTTTACAAAAGAACGGCAGGATTCTCTTAAGGAATTCGAGGAGAGAGAACGTCAATAGCTACATTTATTCAAACCACATAATATGGCCGGATCCCTTACCTATGTTGTTGGTCCTTCCCTTTTGTGCTGCCAGAAAAAGGCTCCGGCCCTCTGCCTGCATGTCAGTTAAACAATAATCAATGTCCTTGGTTGCCCATGCTGGAGAAAGGTTTGTGCCTTGAACCCTGTAGGCAGTGAGGCGAGATTTTTTATAGACCTTAGAGAATTTCTTCCATGAATAATCCCGAAGCGCAGCACCGTGGTCAGTTGCTATTCGGAAAAATAGGCCAATGGTTATTTTGAGGGCTCACTTCTTATTGCAGGAATTTTGGTAGATAGACGTTTAAGCAATTCTTGTAATACATTATCTGCTGTCATATCCACATCAGTCATTGAAAGGTGACCAGCAGCAGTTAATACAACTTCATTCGTCTGTAGGTCAAGCATCTTGAATGATAAAGAGACCCAGCAATTATTTCTATCAAGATCATATCCATACGACAAGCGTGGAAGTGGTTCTTGCGGAAAACAAGTATAGCGACTTACCGAACCAAGAACCATTGCATAAACGCCTGAAAGTTGTAACGTAGATCTATCCGAATCAGTCAAACCATACTGATTTATTTTCTCCTCATCAATAATGGATTTTAATTGGTTACGCTCAAGTACCGTGTAGCCTTTCTTTATGAACTCTAATGCTATTCTATCTGCAACCTGTTGTCCTACTGTTGAGTCAGAGGGATCGGTGAATTTCACTACAGCGATTCTCTTGTATTTGTAAAAATCTATTCCAGGCTTCCTGTAGCTTTCTACAGCAGCACAACCAAAAATAAGTAACAAAAAAAATAGAATATAGAATTTGGTCTTCACAACGTCACCTCCATATTTGAGAAATGGTAACTTCTCAATAAGTCCGGGTAATAGCTATGG
>CAZMUW010000258.1:0-2523 GCA_964569645.1 uncultured Desulfobacteraceae bacterium
AAAATCAAGTCAAAGGGTTCATTCGATTAGAAATCAATTAAGTAGAAATAATGATTTCAACATTATAATGGAATTTTTTCCGGAATTGGCCAATATGTTGGAAGAAATTCCAGTCACTCAATTATTATCTTCTCAAAATCTTAATGCTTGTTATACACACTCTGATATGTTATTATGTGTATTTTAATAGTATAGGAAATCCCATTTTTAAACCAATAAAAACTGGCCTAAAGCATGTGATGGTCATTTTTGTTCCTTTAACTTTAGGCACTTTTACCCGCCAGACTTACGGCGGGTTAAACTTTAGGCACTTAACTTAATAAGGGGGTAACTACAATGGGACGTACGAATGTTGTTCTTGATGATGACCTTGTGGCTAAATGCCAAGGAGTGACAGGAATAAAGACTCGCAAAACACTTATAGATCATGCCTTACGCGAACTTCTCAGACATGAATCTCAGTCCAAGATTCTGGAATTAAAGGGGAAAATTCACTGGAAGGGAGATTTGGCCGCCTCTCGCAAGGGACGCACTGCATGATGGTTATCGTCGACACGACTGTATGGATTGATTTCTTCGCTGGTCAGGAATCTCCACATGTTTGAGCCTTGGAATCTCTTGTTCGAAACAAAGATGACATCTGTATCTGTGGCGTCATCGTGACGGAAGTCCTCCAGGGCATCCATAAAGAAAAGGAGTATAAAGTGACCAAAGAGATTCGACAGCTTCATATTTCTCCCAATGACCCATGCCACTTTTATCAAAGCAGCGGATATTTACCGGTCCCTTCGTCGTAAAGGGATTACAATCCGAAAGCCAATTGATTGCATGATTGCTTCTGTCGCAATCGAGCACGATATTCAACTACTTCACAACGACAGAGACTTTGACCCAATTGAGAAGCACTTCAATCTGAAGACCGTAAAATCAGGGAAATAAAGATAAAAAGTCACTCAAGATGACCGGCTAATGCCGCGGTTCTTTTCAAAGTTAGTCTTTTTGCGGTTTTTCTGATGTTACAATAGCTTTCGTCTTAGCTTGCCGCCGGCAGCTTAGTTCTTACGTTCGGCGAACCCATGTGACCATCTATGCAATTTGTTTTGGATGTAGAACATGGGAGAATGAAGGAAGAGAGGAGGCAAACCTATGTCTCAACATGTTCTCGTAGAGATAGAGATGCCAGCAGACGTGGATAAATTCAGATTGCCGAAAGGAGTTAACAATCGACTACAGGGTTTGCTGGATCGCCAGGACCGAGGTGAAGAACTCACCCCTGCTGAGCGGATGGAAGCGGAAGGACTCGTGGACTTGTCTGAGCTTCTTTCCCTGCTGCGGTTGCGTGCACAAAGGGTCTGGCAAGAATAGTCACATTAACTATGAGCTATATTCCTACGGAGATACAACGGCTCGTCATTCAAAGAGCAGCGGGGCGCTGTGAGTATTGTGGGCTGTCACAAAAGGGACAAGAGGCGACGTTTCACATAGACCATGTAATCCCTGTAGTAGTTGGGGGCAAAACAGTTGCTGAGAATTTAACATTAGCCTGTGTTTCATGTTCACTCCGCAAGGCAGCACGTCAGAAAGCGATTGATCCGCAAAGTGGTAAAGAGGTAGCTCTCTGCAATCCGCGACGCGATACTTGGCATGATCATTTCCTGTGGAAAGGAGCATATGCTGTGGGTCTGACAGCCACCGGGCGGGCTACGATTGAAGCTCTGGATATGAACAGAGTACTAATAATTGCGATCCGAAAGGAAGAAGCAGCGCTGGGGCGTCATCCTCCTTCTGAAGATTTCGCCTAACAAGTGACTCAAGCTGACCGGCTTACCGCGTGGTTCTTTTGAAAACTGGTCTTTTTACCGTTGTCCATATTCCATTGCAACTTACATCTTAGATTCCCGCCGGCAGCTTAGTTCTGCGTTCGGCCGCATAAGCATGAAAAACAAATTTTCCTTGACCATCTCAGGTGCCATCGCAGCCATTCTCTTGTCAGCACCTTTATCGCCGATATTCTCCGAGACGGCCCCACCCGAAAGAGATCGAATGCAGTCAGCGCTTATGTGGGGCCTAATTCCAGGTGGCGGACATTTTTATCTAGATGAGCCCGGGGCGGGAGCAGTCTATGCGGGAAGCATGTTGTCCCTCATCGGTGCCGGTGTCTGGCTTGATCAAAGGAATCAAGAACTTGAACGTGATGATGAGCTCAATACCAAGTATCTTACCGATTTTGACTGCAAGAAATGACAGAGCTGCCGTGATAATATATAAAATAGAACTTAGCTCCGCTTCGCTCCGCAATTGGAATGTTGGAATAGTGGAATGATGGAATAATGGGTTCCAGGAAAATGGAATAATGGTATATTGGCAAAATTTCTCTTGACAGAGAGGCAATAAAATGAGTAACTTCTTTATCCAAACCAACATTCCAATATTCCACCATTCCATTACTCCATTTGGACTACATGAAACATGTTCCATTAAAACTACTGTTATTTCAGCAAGTTGTAGAATTTCCGAGACGTT
>CAZMUW010000259.1:0-2523 GCA_964569645.1 uncultured Desulfobacteraceae bacterium
ACCACTGTGCAGGCCGCTGCACGGACTGTGGTGCATGCGAACAGGCCTGTCCGGTAGATATAAAGATCAGGTCCTTTACCAGAAGATTAAATAAGGACGTCCTTGATCTCTATAACCATGAGGCTGGATTGAGCATAGAAGAAAGGCCGCCCCTTGATACCTATAGACCGGACGACTATGACAAATTTATCAGGTAACCGTTCACGGGTTCAGAGGTTGGGTGAGCTCTGAACCTGTGAACGCCTACTTTATCAGATAGGGCACCCAATGAGTGATAAGGTAATCAAAAAAGAGGGACTACCACAGTTCTTAAGGGCATTGAAAAAGAGCTATGAGGTCTTTGTGCCTGTTAAGGAAAAGGATTTTTATAGCTTTAGGTTATTAACGGATGCTGAAAAGGTAGACCTAAATTTCATCAATACACGCCTTTCACCAAAATCATTACTCTTTCCTCAATCAGAGAGGATGTTTGAATTCACCCTTGATGAGACAGGCAAAGATACCCATATCGTAAAAGAGTCTCCAAAAGACTACCCGCCCACAGTGATTGTAGGTATAAGGCCATGTGATGCCAGGGCCTTGAGGCTGGTGAATGTAAACTTTGACAGCCCGGAATTTAAAGATCCATGGTGGGTTAAGCGCCTGGCGTCAATGACGCTCATAGGCCTTGGATGCAGTGAACCTTACAGCACCTGTTTTTGCACCTCTGTTGGTTGTGGACCTTTCAATGAAGAGGGTCTGGATATTCTCCTTTTTGATCCTGGAGAAGACCTTTTGGCCAGGGCCCTTACAGAAAAAGGTGCTCAACTCTTAAAGCAAGGGGGAGTGGATAAGGATGTAGAGAGCAATCTAAAGAAGAAGGCAGATGAGCTAAAGAGAAAAGCTGAGAAGAAGATAGTCAGTCATGTACCCACAGATAAACTAAGGGAAAAGAATGTTAATGACCTTTTTAATGCCTCTTTCTGGGATGATGTCGCCTTTGCCTGTATAAACTGTGGTACTTGTACCTTTTTATGCCCTACGTGCTGGTGCTTTGATATACAGGATGAGGTCACAAAAAAGGAGGGGGACAGGATAAGAAACTGGGATAGCTGCATGTTTCCACTCTTCACCCTCCATGCCTCCGGGCATAACCCAAGGGCTGAAAAGGTGCAGAGGGTCAGGCAGCGATTCATGCATAAGTTAAAATACTACACAGACAAATATGGTCATGGAGTTGCCTGTCTTGGCTGTGGAAGGTGTGTTAGACATTGTCCTGTAAATATTGATATAAGAGAGATCTTTTCTCTTATGAATGAGTTATGAAGAAGTGCCTAAAGTGCCTAAAGTTTTAAAGTGCGCTAAAGTTAAGGAAAGTTAAAAAAGATCAGTTAAACTCGTTATATTTGTTCCAGTTTTGCTTCTATGTTCACTCCAGGCTTTCAGCTTAAACCAATAGAACGAAGGTGGCATTCTATAACTTTAGGCACTTTTATATAAACAATAAGGAGGCTTAATTGTCAAATAACCCATATCTCCCTCACCCGGTAAGGATTGAACAGATCATTACAGAAACCGAGGATAGGAATCTAAAGAGCCTTAAGCTGGTTTTCCTTAATAAAGACGATGGGGAAGGATTTAATTTTACCCCCGGACAATTCTGTGAGATCTCTGTGGCAGGGAAGGGTGAAATACCAATTGGTATAGCCTCATCTCCAACGGAGAGGGGATTCCTCCTGTTCACTGTTAATAAGACCGGAGTGGTAACCAGATTCCTTCATAATATGAAGGAAGGGGATATAATCGGCGTTAGGGGGCCATTAGGTAACTGGTATCCCTGGGAAAAGATGGAGGGGAAGAATGTTGTAGTAATCGGTGGAGGATTTGCATTTACTACATTGAGATCGGGTATCGTCTACATGCTCCATCCGGAAAATAGAAAGAGATTTAAGGATATTACTGTTGTATATGGGGCACGATCTCCTGGCCTGCTTCTCTACAGGCAAGAGCTCGCTGAATGGGAAAAGAGGGATGACATAAATGTCCATATTACTGTTGATGCGACCGATGATCCGGACTGGCCCTACAATGTCGGTTTTGTGCCCACCATTACGGAGAAGAAGATCACAACCAGTGAGGATTCCTATGCCCTGGTGTGCGGCCCCCCTATTATGATCAAGTTCACGCAGCCAGTACTTGAGAAGGTGGGATTTAAAGGGGAGCAGATAATCATGTCTTTAGAGATGAGGATGAAGTGCGGAATAGGGATCTGCGGCAGGTGTAACATTGGCGATAAATATGTCTGCAAGGATGGCCCTGTCTTTTCCTTAGCCCAGCTTAATGAGTTGCCAAAGGAATACTGATTTTTAGGTATTTCTCCCTAATAGGTATAGGGAACAAGCACCAAATAAAACCACCCCCATTCATAAATGGGTGGGCTTTTTTTGTTTTTGAGTAAAGTACCTGATTGAACCTGCCTCTCTAAATTAAATAGTATAGGAAATCCCATTTTTCACCCCCTCCCCCTAACCCCCTCCCGCCAGG
>CAZMUW010000260.1:0-2507 GCA_964569645.1 uncultured Desulfobacteraceae bacterium
ATAGGCGCTAGTTTAAGCTGTGAGATAGTATTCGGGAGGTATTTGAATATCGAATGTCGAACAAGGAACCGCAGAATTATGAAGTGTTCACTTCGACATTCGATATTCCTTGTTCAATATTCTGCGGTTTAAAAAAGTTTCATTAAAACCCAATACTTACATTCCCCCTGTGTCAAGTGTGTGCACGGCTCAGCTTGACGGGGGAGGGTTAGGGTGGGGGTGACCGATTACGTAACTTCTTAAATATAAGGGAGGCTTTCCATGAACTTAGCTCAATATTTGGAGGATTCGGCCCGAGATCATCCCAATAAGATAGCTGTTCGGTATGAAGGGCAGCAGGTGACATTTCAAGAATTGGATGGCAACTGTAATCGCATGGCCAGGGGTCTCAGAGATTTGGGATTGGGCCCGGGGGATCGCTGTGTGGTTATGATGCCGAATAGTATACACTGTATCACGGTTTACTACGCCTTAGCCAAGGTAGGAGCTGTCTTGGTACTCGTGAATTTTCTCTACCGGATGCATGAATTAGAACATATCCTTACCGATTCAAAACCAAAGGCCTTTATCGGATCGGAGCCTTACCTGGGGGAAATTCGCAAGATCATGAACAAAGTGGAGGGGCCCCCGATAAGATTAGCTATAGGTATATCAGAAGACAGTGAGTTCATGGACTTAGAAAAATCCTATTCCGAGAAAAAAGAATTTTCCATGTACCAGGCAGATGACAACGACACGCTGAACATTATTTACACCTCCGGGACTACAGGGGTTCCCAAGGGCGTCATGCTGACCCATAGAAACCTGGCCCGTAATGCCAGGATACTCGCTGAAATGCGCGGTACCATAGACCCAAAGACTGTGGTTATCGGTGCTCTTCCCCTTTATCACGTATACGGAATAACCAGCGTAATGAATGTCTCAATGTATCTGGGGCTCACCATAAAGCTTCTTGCTCTATTCGAGCCTGAAAAGGTCATCGAAGCGATAGAGGAAGAAGAGCAGACCATTTTTTTTGGCGTTCCTACGATGCTAAATCGTTTAATCCATGTTGCATCCGAAAACCCTCCAAAACGGGCCTCTTTGCGGTTCTGTATATCCGGTGGGGCCTCCTTGCCCGTAGAATTTTTAAAACGGTTTGAAACGCTTTTCAAGACAGAGATCCATGAAGGGTATGGACTTTCTGAAGCACCGGTTTGCATCGAGAATCCTTATGGAAAGGTGACCAAACCTGGCTCCATTGGCCTTCCCATTCCCGAATTCAGTGCAAGAATTGTTGATGATAACGGAGATGACGTGCCCCGGGGTGAGGTTGGAGAGCTGCTCGTTAAGGGGCCTGCCGTAATGAAAGGATATTTGAATCGTCCCGAAGAAACAGCGGACACGATTAAGGATGGGTGGCTCTATACCGGGGATATAGCCCGAATGGATGAGGACTGCTACATTTATATTGTTGATCGGAAAAAAGAATTGGTTATTCGGGGAGGATACAATGTGTATCCCCGAGAGATTGAAGAGGTGCTCTACCAAATCCCGGATATTTTGGAGGCCGCTGTTTTTGGGGTTCCCCATGAGGATCTGGGAGAGGAAGTGGCTGCAGTCCTTGTCTTGAAGGAAGGGGCGCAAATTGACAACGAGGCGATTCAGGGATACGTAAAGGAGCGTGTAGCACCTTACAAATATCCCCGAATTATCAAAATCGTCAAAGAACCTCTTCCCAAGACTGGCTCAGGAAAGATTTTAAAAAAGGAGGTTAAAAAACAATATTCCTCTTGTGACTATTCAGCCACACCAAGGCACCAATTCCAATTGTAAATTTTCAATTGTCAATTTTCAATTGTTTGTGTCCCTGGCCCAGACCTGGCTTTCGATGACTGAGTTCTATAGGTCCTGCTTCCGAAATATTACACTGACAACAGCTTGTTACGATCACGTCGCGCCAGGGCGGGCTTGGTGGCTACTGAACAGTTACAATAGGCTTAAAAAAAAGGAGATTATATGGAGATTTTAGATAAGGCCCTTAAGGAAGGAAGGAACACGCTTTCAGAGTATGAATCCAAGGTTATTCTGGCCTCCTACCAGATTCCGGTTACACGGGAAATAATGGCTGAAAGCAGCGACGAGGTTATCACCGCAGCCCAGGAGATTGGTTATCCTGTGGTGATGAAAGGATGTGCGCCGGACATAACCCACAAGACAGAGAAAGGGCTCATCCGGACGGATATCAGAGATGACAGGGAGGCACTGGATGCCTTCAATGATATCATGGCAGGTATGAACGGTATTGAAGGTGCATCTGCCCTTGTCCAGGAGATGATTAAAGGAAAGAGGGAATTGGTTTTAGGGTTGATCAGGGATCCCCAGTTTGGACCGTGCGTCATGTTTGGCCTTGGGGGTATATTCACCGAGATCTTAAAGGATGTATCTTTTCGCCTTGCACCTCTGGAGAAACGGGATGCCCTTGAGATGATGGATGAGATCAAGGCCCACAAGATACTCGATGCTAT